>JAEDOB010000252.1 GCA_016302225.1 Oscillospiraceae bacterium
TGGTAAGCTCGCGGCAGATGGAAATTTTCCTGTCCCCGAAATATTTCAGCATATCTTCAAGAGTGGTTTTCAGCTTGTGGGGGGCTTCGTAGAATATGAGAGTGTGGGTGTCCTTTGCCACCGATTCAAGATGTGCGTAACGCTGTTTTTTTGCGACCGACAAAAATCCCTCAAAGGCAAATCTGGACGTGGAAAGTCCGCTGACCGCCAGCGCAGAAGCAGCCGCAACGGGTCCCGGAACAACTGCCGTTTCAATGCCCAGCTCGGCGCACATTTTCACCAGATCCTCGCCCGGGTCGGAGATGCAGGGCATACCCGCATCGGTGACAACGGCGCAGTTTTCGCCCTCGGAAATGCGTCTGACAATACTCTCGGAAACGTTCCTTGCCGAATGCTCGTGATAGCTGACAAGGGGCTTTTTTATGCCCAGATGGTTCAGCAGCTTGACCGTAACTCTTGTGTCCTCGGCGCAGATAAAATCCACCTCGGACAGTATCCTTGCCGCCCTTGCCGTAATGTCCTCAAGATTGCCGATGGGCGTTCCCACAACGTAAAGCTTGCCTGCCATTACTTTACCTCCTGTCCGTAAATGCGCATTAGTTCGTCCGAAAAACCGTTTTCGCCGTTTATATACAGCTGAGGAAGAACCTTCATAAACGGTTTGGAGCCTTTTTTTCCTTCGATAAGAAACAGCCACGGAGCGGTTTCGGGTGTCTTGCTGACAAAGCGCAGAGTTTTCGGTTCAATATGGTTTGCTTTCATGGCGGAAATAACGTCCGCAAGCCGTTCGGGACGGTTGCAAAGGCAGAGCTTGCCGCCGAATTTCAGAAGCCTGTCCGCCGCTTTGCAAACGTCGTCAATGCCGCACATTATTTCGTGACGGGCTATTTTCTGAGCGTCCATTTCATTTTCTATGCCGCAGCTTGCAGCCTTATAGGGAGGGTTGCAGGTGACAACATCAAGCTGACCTATGGGCGCACTGTCCCAAAGCTCCTTTAAATCGGCGCAAATTGGGCGGAATTTTGAAAAATCGGCGGCGCAGTCGGGGTTCTTCGACGATTTTTCAATAGAAAGATTAAGCTGTTCAATGGCTTGCTTCTGAATATCGACGCAGAAAATTTCCTTCGGGGAGAATTTTATCTCCATAAGCATGGGGATAATTCCGCAGCCCGTTCCTAAATCGCAGACTCTGTCCTTATGGCGCAGGTCGGAAAAATCCGCCAGAAGAAAGGCGTCGGTACCAAAGCGGTGTTCCTTTGTAACGCACAGTTCTACGCCGTTTTTCAGCTTTTCATAGCTCATATCAGTCATATGCTTTCTCCTAAAATTCAATAAAATGTATTCAAGAGTATGTCCCCACGTATTTGGCGAGGGGACACACAAACAGAAATTTTATACAAACAGCTTGCCTTCGGGGATAACTTCGTTTTTGGGACGCTTGCCCGCTCCCAGAGTCAGGGAGATGGCAAAGGATACGGGTCCCACACGTCCGATAAACATTGTCAGGCAAAGGATAAGCCGTGAAAAAGTGTCGGGCACAGCGGTATATCCCGAAGAAAGTCCGCAGGTGGAGAATGCCGAGGCTGCTTCAAAAACAGCGTCTATTACCGTAATTCCGTAGTCCTTGCCGATATGAACGAATATCAGCGAACTGATAACCGTAACGGTCGCCGAAAGCACGATGATAGAAAGGGATTTGTACACAAGGTCTTTGTTTATCCGTCTGCCGAGAATTACCGTGTCGGGCTGATTGCGGACAACGCTTATTACCGTGGAAATAACGATTGCAACGGTGGTTATCTTAATACCGCCGCCTGTCGAACCGGGGGCAACGCCTATGAACATATAGCATATGGCAGCAAGCTTTGTAAGTGGCTCCGCTTTGCCGATGTCAACGGTGGAAAAGCCCGCTGTTCGGAAGGTTATGGACTGGAAAAGGGAGTGAACTATCTTCTGCCCCGTGCCGCAGTTTCCGATGGTTTCGGGGTTGTTCCATTCGAGAACAGCGAAAATCAGCGCACCGCTGACGATAAGAATTCCCGTCATAATGAGGACTATTTTTGTCTGCATTACCAGCTTTTTGGTCTTGCTGTAATTACGTATATCCGTCCATACCACAAATCCCATACCGCCCGCAACTATAAGTGCCATTATGGTGAACATTACCAGCGGATTTGACGAAACGGGCGCAAGGCTTCCCCCGGGGACTTCAATTCCCATAAGGTCAAAGCCGCCGTTGGTAAATGCGGAAATTGCGTGGAAAAATGAGAAAAATATCCCTTTCGGTCCGTATTTCGGGACATAGTATATCATAAGCAGTGCTGCACCTATGCTTTCGCAGACCGCCGAGATTATCATTACCGATTTGACCAGCTGCTTAACGTCGGAAAATCCTGTGGTATTCACCGATTCGGACGCCGCCTGCATAGTCCGCAAACCCATTTTCTTTCCCGAAACAAAGGTGAAAAATGAGGTAAATGTAACCAGTCCCAGACCGCCTATTTGCAGCATAAGCATAATGACCACCTGACCGAAGGTGTTCCAATGGGAGTATGTATCGTAAACAGCCAAACCTGTAACACAGGTGGCGGAAGTGGCGGTAAACAGGGCGTCTAAGGGGTGTGTGAAGGTGTGGTCGCGGGAGCTTATGGGCAGCGCAAGCAGTATAGTTCCCGTAACGATTACGAGAAGAAAGCTCAGCACAATAAGCTTGGTGGGTTCTATTGTTTTTTTCTGTTTGATAACGGGCATGGCAATTCCTCTTTTTGATAAATAATACTATACCATTATACCATATTTTTGAGGATTTACAAGGGATTTTGCGAAAATTTTATTTTTTCGATGTTTTGTTGGGATTTTTTGAATGTGTTAATTGTGAACAAGCTATTGTAGGGGACGGGTTTCCCGTCCCGCAGACCCGATGCTGGCTGTGGTTTTCAGCCAGTTTGTGGGGATTTGATTAGTTTGTGAGAACCCATTTGCCGCCTGTCGGCGGTGTGAAAAATTCGTAAGGCGTGAACGCCTTACTCTTTTTCACGAAGCACCGCACACGAGGGTTTTCACGGCTTTTGTGATAGTCGTTAGATAGTGGCTTTACTGTTTTTTTTGTGTGCGGTGCTTTTTGGGGCTGTTGCTTTTGTGCGTTTTACTGTTGCTAAGCTTTGGCTGTTAGCGACTGGAAAGGGATTTCGCTCTCTGCGGAGAGCGACGGGGGCGCTGCCCCTCGACCCTGCCACCTTTGAAAAGGTGGACGAAACTT
>JAEDOB010000022.1 GCA_016302225.1 Oscillospiraceae bacterium
GAAAAAATTATTTGTTTGCGGTTTCTTTTTCTGTTACCGCAGAATTTGTCGGCTTTTCCTCCTTGACACCCTCGGTGCTTTCGGGGACGAAAAGTATTTTGATGGTCATAAGTATCAGCTTAATATCCAGCATCAGCGAATAATTTTCGATATATGCAAGGTCAAGCTTTAATTTATCGTAGGGCGTGGTGTTATATTTGCCCATGACCTGCGCATAGCCCGTAAGACCTGCCTTTACCTTTAGACGGTAGCTGAATTCGGGCATACTTTCCTCGCTTATTGCCGCCAGCTCGGGGCGCTCGGGGCGGGGACCTACTATGGACATATCGCCCTTCAAAATGTTGATAAGCTGGGGCAGCTCGTCAAAGCGAATCTTTCTGATAATACGTCCGATAGGCGTTATCCTGTCGTCATTCTGCGATGCAAGGCGTGCGCCGCTGTTTTTCTCGGCATCGACTATCATACTGCGGAACTTGTAGACCTTGAATATCCGTCCGCCGACGGTCAGCCTGTCCTGCGTATAGAAAACGGGACCGTGGTCGTACAGCTTGATAGCCGCCGCAGTTATAAGCATAAACGGCGAAAGCACCACCAGTGCAATAAGCGAAAGGGTAATATCCATAAGCCGCTTGACAGCCGCCTGCTCAGCGTTCAGACCGCTGTTTCGGCAGAGAAGCAGGGGGGTGTCGAACATATTCATATCCTCCGCACCTCTGATGATAATATCGGAGATCTTCGGGGTTATGTAGGTTCTTTTGGAATTTGCAAAGCAGAATTTCAGTATGTCATTTCTCCGCTGACCGGGAATATCGCAGATGATAACGGCTTCATACTCCATTATTACCCGCTTTATCTCCTCAAGGTCCTCGTCCGCTCTTATGGAACGGCAGATACAGAACCTGTCGTCCCTTGCGCACATTTTCTCTACCAGACTGACCGCCAGACGGCTCCCGTAAACTATGACCATTTTTTTCGGGGGATACAGCTTTGAGAACAGCCTGTTGCTGAGTATCGCCCAGACGCATATGACGAAAGCCTGAACAACGGTCATAATAACGATAGGCAAGGGATTGAACATCGTCCTTGCAATAAGGCATATCTGGAAATAGGTAATGACATTTACGCAGACAAGCGAAAGGCACTGCGAATACACAATATCCGTCAGCTTCAGAAAGCCTATGCGGTAGCCCTTGTAGATACGGGAAAACAGCATAAACATCAGCGCATAAACGCCGTACAGCAGGACGTTGCCCTTCAGATAGAACATTCCCGCAGCAAAATGCGGGCTGCTCTTATTGTAGTATCTTATCCAGACAAAGGAATAGCAAAGTGTAAGGGCGCAGATAAGAACAAGCGAGGTCGTGAACATTATTAGCCGCTTGAATTTTTCCGCATTATTCATTCAAAACTCCTTAATTATTCGGTTTTTTCAAGAGTTCCGTGGGACAGTGCCTTTAGGTAGGCGTTGATAAATCCGTCAAGATCGCCGTCCATAACAGCCTGAACGTTTCCGTTTTCAAAGCCTGTACGGTGGTCCTTTACCAGGGTGTAGGGCATGAAAACGTAGGAACGTATCTGCGAGCCCCATGCGATCTCCTTCTGAACTCCTTTTATATCCTCGATCTTGTCGAGATGCTCTCTTTCCTTGATCTCCATCAGCTTTGCCACCAGCATTTTCATGGCGTAATCTCTGTTCTGGAACTGGCTTCTCTGTGTCTGACAGGAGGTGACGATTCCCGTGGGGATATGGGTAAGACGTACTGCGGACGATGTTTTGTTAATATGCTGACCGCCTGCGCCGCTGGAACGGAAAACGTCCATTTTAATGTCCTCGGGACGAATATCAACGGTAACGCTGTCGTCCATTTCGGGCATTACTTCAAGAGATGAGAAGGAGGTGTGTCTGCGTCCCGAGCTGTCAAAGGGGGAAATTCTTACCAGACGGTGAACGCCCGATTCGGATTTCAGAAAGCCGTAAGCGTTTTCGCCCTCAATAAGGATAGATGCGGACTTCATGCCCGCTTCATCGCCGTCCAGATAGTCAAGTGTGGTAGCCTTGAAGCCGTGGGACTCAGCCCACTTGTTGTACATTCTGAAAAGCATCTCCGCCCAATCCTGAGCTTCGGTGCCGCCTGCGCCTGCGTGGAAGGTTAGGATAGCGTTGTTCTTGTCATATTCGCCCGTAAGCAGTGTGGTAAGCTTTGCAGCCTCCAGCTGACGCTTGAACTCGTCGGCTTCGGCGTTCAGGGCTTCGGCTTCGGAGGTGTCGTCCTCTTCAAGGCACATTTCTATCATGGTGATAGTGTCCTCCAGCAAGCCATTGAGCTTTTTGTAATTTTCGATTTTCGACTCGTAGCCTTTAAGCTCCTGCATGACCTTCTGGGAATTGTCGGGGTCGTCCCAGAAATTCGGCTCGGAGGATTTATTGTGAAGCTCCTCCACTCTTTCCTTGGCTCTTTCGATGTCAAGGACGTCGTAAAGCTCCTTCATTTCCTTGCGGTATCCCACAAGCTCTGTTTTAAGTTCGTCAAGAAGTATCATATATTTTTATCCTTTCAGTACATTTTGTAAATATGTCGGTGAACACACCTATTTATATAGTAATACAAAATCGCCGATATGTCAACTACTTTCCGGTCATCTTTTGGATTTTTACAGGACGAAGCTTTGAAAAGAGTATCTGCTGACTGCCGTAAAGCCCGTCATAGCCCGAAAGCAGATAGCTGACCGCCGCTGCAATGGCAAAATAAGGAAGTCCCTCCGCCCCAAACAGCTCCACTGCAAGTATTATGGTGGTAATGGGGCAGTTGGTAACTCCGCAGAACATAGCTGTCAGACCGATAGCCGCACCGAAGGACGGTGTTATGCCGCTGAAAAATGTGGAAATTGCCGCTCCCGCCGTTGCGCCGATGAACATTGTGGGGACTATCTCTCCGCCCTTGAAGCCTGCGCCCAATGTCAGGGCGGTGAAGAGTATTTTCAGAAGAAACGCTTCATATCTGACATTTCCGCCGAAGGCTGCGGTGATAACGTCCATTCCCGCACCGTTATAGTCACGGGTCTGCAAAATAAATGTCAGTGCGCAGACAATAACGCCGCCCACAAAGCCCCGAAGCATGGTATTTGGTATGTATTGCCTGTAAAGCATGGCGGTTTTGTGCATGGTCTTGCAGAAAAGTATGCTGATAAACGCCGAAAGCACGGCAATTCCTGCGGCAAAAAGTATTTCCGTAACCGCCGCCGCCGAGATAGGCAGAATTCCGTAAACATCAAAATGCGCCGCATGAACGCCGAAGTGATGCGCCACCGCAGAGCCGACTATCGCCGAAATAACGCAGGGTACCAGCGCCGAATAATGAAAGGTGCCCACCGTGGTGACCTCCATTGCGAAAACCGCCGCTGCGATAGGCGTGCCGAAAAGTGCCGAAAATCCTGCGCTCATGCCGCACATTGTGATTATGGGACGCTCCCGCATATTTATCTTCAAGGGACGGCTGATGAATACCGCCGTGCTGCCGCCTATCTGCAATGCTGCGCCCTCACGTCCGCTGGAACCGCCGCAGAGATGGGTCAGGACGGTGGAGAAGAATATCAGCAGCATCATTTTGATGGAAAGCCGCTTGCCGTTTCTGACGGAGATCAGCACGGAGTTTGTGCCCTTGTCCTTGTCCATTCCCAGAAGGCTGTATGATTTTGCGATAATTATTCCCGCAATGGGCAGGAGAAGTATGATAAGATCGTGGGTCTGACGGAATTCCGTTGCCCATTCGACTGCCTTGTCAAACGCCGTAGCAACGCCGCCGACCACCAGTCCCACTATGATGGCGATGACCGTCCAGCGGAGAAAGCCGGGCAGCAGCGACTTCATTGAAAGCTCCGACATATCGGGCTGCGGGGGGGATTTTTTTTCTATCGTTTCCATTTTCTTTCTTTCCTTTCGGAGATTTTATTCGGTAAAGTGGCTGTTTATATGGGGATTTACGTTGGAGGAGATGTTTACCGAATCAATGACCTCTCCTGTTTCTGTGCGTATAACAACGATGTTCATGCCTTCCTCGTTGGAGGAATATTCCTTTCCGCAGACGATTATGGAGGACTTTCCGTTTTTGCGGGAGGAGGAGGTTATCTCGATTTTTCCGTAATCCATATTGAACTGTGCGGAAAATTCGCCGCCGCTGTATCTTTCGTAGAGAGCGGGTTCTCCGAATTCCTCCGAAACGGCTATGACCGCCGTGCCTGTCCTGTGTTCGGGAAAATTCCCCTCAAAGCCTCTCAGACGGTATGCCCGCAGAAAGGTGTTGTCCAAAAATCTTGTATATTCGCCCTTTGTGGACACGATGACTGTGTAATCGTCATCGGCTGCCAGAAGGAGAAAATCAATGGTGCTGTCAACGGCGGAAAGCATTCTGTCCCGCTGGATAGGCGACAGCATTTCCATGCCCTTTTTGCGGACAGACAGAATATTTGTCTGATAGGGGAAAACGCCGTGTGCGCCGTAGAAGCCTGCGCTGCCGATGTAGCTGTTGTACCAGAGAGAAACTCCGCATATTGCCAGCAGCGAAAGAGCGTAGACCGCCTTGCCCCTTCTCATTTTATGCTTCTGTCTGACCGATAGGCGCATAAGGTCCAGCCATTCCACGGTCAGCTCCTCCGTTTCTGCCATTTTGCGGTTTATCTCGTCCAGACCCTTTCTGTCGGAGATAAGGCTTTCAATATACTGCACTGCGGCGGGGAGGGCAAGCACGGAGAATACAAAGGGATAGTAGGCAAATCTTTCCATAATACTGTGCTTTGTCATAAATATCCAGATGACCGCCTGATAAAACATCAGGTTTGCAAAAATATTATCCTCGGTTTCTGCGTCGCCATGCTTGTTTTTTACGAGATATGTCCCGTAAACAGCCGCAAATATCAGCACGGGCAGGATAACATAAACGGGAGAAAGTCCCTCCAGAACAAATTCGGAGCTTAGATATTCCTCATATTTTCCGCCGAGAAGCTTTGCGGCAAGGGTGATAAGCTTATCCGAAAAGATAAACGCCAATGCCGCCGCCGCAGCTTCTATGCCAATAAGCAGGGGACGGGGCTTTAAGGCGGCGAGGAAATAAATAGGTATCATAATCAGGGCGGAATAGTGGAAGCCCGCTGCCGCAATTATTATCAGCATTGCGGGGATAATTTTTCTGTCCCGCAGAAATTTCCAGCCCAGCAGGATTATGGAAACCGCTATTGCCTGTCGGGTGAAATTCATGGTCATATAGAAAAACGCAAAGCAGACGTAAGTAAAGCAGGAGATCATGGGTCTTTTGCTGTACAGATAAACGGCAAACCCCGCAGGAACAAGGGCGCATATGGAATATACCGCCGTATAGACCTCGGTATTTTGCGTAAACAGCCCTATAAACCGTGTCAGCAGGGTGAAAAGCGGTTCATAGCTTATCTCCCCCTGAGTTGGGTGGGGAGTGTTTATATCGTTTATCAGCTGAAATGTATTGATATATGAAAAATAGTCGTTTCCAATGCCGTAGCGGAACGCCGAAAGCAGAATAAGGCTTAAAAACACCGCCGAAACGTAAATTATCCTTTTTACCCTGTTTGGCTTTATCTCGGTCAGGAAAATGCCCGTTACCGCAATAACAGCCAAAAGTATGAGATATACGGTCATATTGCTGAAAGCCTCCATAAATACCTCCAAAATGCAAGATGTCTATCCGAACAGCGCAAGAAGCTCGTTTCTGTCAAGCAGGGAAACTCCGCCGCCTGCGGTAACAAGGCTGTCGGCAAGCTCCGTCTTTGCGGACTGAAGCTCCTTTATCTTTTCCTCTATTGTGCCCTTTGCGATAAGCTTATATACGGTGACGTCGTTTTTCTGACCTATGCGGTAGGCACGGTCTGTCGCCTGATTTTCCGCAGAGGCATTCCACCAAGGGTCGTAGTGGATAACAATGTCTGCGCCTGTCAGGTTAAGCCCCGTTCCGCCCGCTTTCAGGGATATGAGGAAAACCTCCGTATCGTCGGTGTTGAAGCGTTCCACCATTTCCAGACGCTTTGACGGCGGCGTTGAGCCTGTCAGGGAAACGGTCTTTATCCCAAGCTTTGCAAGCTGATCTTCTATTATAGACAGCATTGATGTAAACTGCGAAAACAGCAGCACCTTATGTCCCGACGAAACGCAGCTTTCCGTCAGGTCGGTGCAAAGGTCAAGCTTTGCACTGCCGCCCTTGTAGTTTTCATAGGCAAGGGACGGGTCGCAGCATATCTGACGGAGTCTGGTAAGCTCTGCGAGAATTTCCATTTTTCCCTGTCCGCTGTCGGAACGGCTGTCTGCCAGCATTGCCTTCATTCGGCTGACCTCGGCGTCATACAGCTTGCGCTGTTCGCCCTCCATGGCGGCGGTGAGAACCACCTCGTTTTTCTCGGGAAGCTCGCTTAAAACGTCCTTTTTAAGCCGTCTGAGGATAAAGGGCGCAGTCATTCGGCGAAGGCTTTCCAGTGCCTTGTCGGAATTCTCCTTGACAATGGGCTGCTCATATCTCCGCTTGAAATCGGTGTAATTGAAAAGATACCCCGGCATTATAAAGTCGAAAACGCTCCACAGCTCCGCAAGGGAATTTTCCACGGGAGTTCCCGTCAGAGCAAGCTTCACCTGACCGTCGACGGCTTTTACCGCCTTTGCGCTTTGGGTCGAGTGATTTTTTATATACTGCGCCTCGTCGATGATAACGAAGCGGAAATGCAGCTCGTCGTACAGCTGAATGTCCCGTTTGAGCAGGTCGTAGGAGGTGACGATAACGTCGGAATTTTGGTATTCGGAGAGTATCCTGCTGCGGTTGTCGGCGTTTCCGTCGGCGGCTGTGCAGACAAGCCCCGAGCCGAATTTTTCTATCTCGCTCTGCCAGTTAAGACAGAGTGATGACGGACAGACTATCAGCGACGGCATATGGGGCAGCTCTTTGGCAATCCTGTCCTGTTTATCGGACATAAGCAGAGCAATGGTCTGAATGGTCTTTCCCAGTCCCATATCGTCTGCCAAAATGCCGCCGAAGCCGTATTCCGAGATAGCCTTTAACCAGCGAAAGCCCTCTGTCTGGTAATCTCTGAGAATATCCTCCAGCTTAGCGGGGACGGTAAATTCCACCGAGGAAAACTCCCTTGCCTTTCGGGAAAACTCACGGTTTTTCTCAAACCTAAGCTCCGTCCGCTCCTTCATAAGCTTGTCGAGATACAGCATTCTGTACCCCGGAAGGGCTATCTTTTCCTTGAGAAGCTCCTTGCTGTCCAGCCGCAGATCCTCAGTCAGCTCGGCAAGAGCCTCCATTTCGGGAGAACCAAGCGAGATAAAGGAACCGCTGCTCAGACGGCGGTATTTTTTACCCTTGCGGTAATCTTTGAGCATATCCGCAAGCTCTTCTCTGCTGTATTCGTCGGAGATAAGCTCCAGCTCCAGAAGTCCCGAGGAAAGCCTTACGCCCACCTTTGCGCTTACCTTCGGGTGCACCTTGATTTTGTCCATGCTCTCCGACGCAAACACGGTCATCAGCCTTGAAAGCTCGGGAATTCCCTCGGTCAGCAGGGTGTAAAGCTCGTCCTCATTGTTGCATATAAATGCCTTTGATGCTTTTGGATCAACGGAGGAAAAATATTTCAGAACCATTCTTTCGGCTGCCAGCTCTCCCGCAATATCGGGGGAGGACTCCGCAGTTTTTGACTGAAATCCGCCTTTTTTCACATCTCCGTAGACAAATTCCAGACGTGCGGAAACAGTATTTTCGCTCGGCATATCCAGATAGAGAAAGGTTTTCAGCTTGACGGAGGCGTATTTTGCCG
Organism: Oscillospiraceae bacterium; assembly: GCA_016302225.1. Taxonomy (GTDB): domain Bacteria; phylum Bacillota; class Clostridia; order Oscillospirales; family Ruminococcaceae; genus UMGS1889. The sequence goes on from JAEDOB010000022.1 coordinate 7,828, forward strand.
TATCTGCTTCGGAAATGACCTTTACATTTTTTGCGGCAGGCTCCATTACCGACCGCCAGAATGCGGGCATATCCTTTTCCGCAACACGGACGGTGTCATTATTGATAAGCGACTTCAGCAGCTCGGCGGCATTATCGGAAAATTCACGGTCGGAGATGTAAATGTCGCCGCCGACAAGATAGTAGGAATATTCGCCCTTGCCCAGAAATGTGTATGTGTCCTCCTTCTCGGTCAGGGATATTTCGCAGCCGCCCTCGGCAGGAGCGACCTTTACGGTAAATGGGGGATTTTCTCTTATAATTTTGGCACGGCAGCCGTCAATGGTTATGCAGTTATCCCTGTAAATGTCAAAAAGTGCGTCCAGGTCAAAGCCCGAAAGCTGCAATTCTCGGTATCTTGATGATGAATACGAATAATACCTGCCTGTGGACGCCCTTGACAGCAGAAAACGCAGTATGGGCAGACTTTTTTCGTCAAAGCTTGAAATATCGTGGCAGAGAGAAAGCTCCTTGCCGTAATTCTTGACTTCATTTGTGGAAAACAGCTCCGCAAACTCCTGCAGATTTTTGATGACATACATTCTTTTTGTGCCCACCTTGAATTCGGCGGACACCGACCTGTAACCGATAGAAAGGCAGGGTTCAAGGCTTACCTTTTCGCTCCCCGCAGACAGCTGTCCCATAGTTTTTGCCGCCGCAGAACGCATTAGCGAAAGTGCCTCTCCGTCGGTGGAAATGCTGTAATTGCTGTATTCCTCGGAATATTTCAGTGCCAGAGCGATAACGTGCTTGCAGGCACCGTCATAGCAGGACGCAGCGGGGCAGTCGCAGCCGAACCGTATGATCTTTCCCTCGCTGTTTACGGTAAAATCCGCATCGTATACACTGTCCGTGCCCACGACCTCGCCCTCAACGCTGACAGACGTGCCGTTTCTGGTGCTTATTGTGGAGATATAGTTGACTTTACCCTTTTTGAAATAGGAAAGTCCTCTAATGTAGGAATTTTCGGAAAATGCGATCTTTCTGAGATATTCGGTTGTGAATTCAAACTGTTTCATTTTCCCACGGCTCCTTTTTTCTGCAATACATAAATCCATTATATCATAATTTTGCGGGATTTACAAGGTTTTCCGCCGAATTTTCCCAATGCTGACTATGACAAATTTATCCGCAGAAAATCTCCGTTTTTTAACAAAATATACATTGACAATCGGGAAAATCGGTGTATAATAAAAATGTAATATTCAAATGCGTTGACAGGGAAAATGCGTATATAACATTGCAAGCAATGTTTCTTCCGTTTCAGAGAGCTGCCGTTCGGTGCAAGGCAGTGCGGAGAAATACGATGATCGCCCTTGAGCAGACTGCCGAAAGGGATTTGCCGTTTTCGGGAAATTTACGATTAAGCGTGTACGGAGGCTCCCCGTTACAGGAGAATACGTTGTCGGACGTATAAAGAGCGGCCGTTTATGCGGCAATTAAGGTGGTAACACGGAGTAATGCGCTTCGCCCTTTGAATTCGGGGCGGAGCTTTTTTGTTCTTACGTTTGACGAAATTTAGAAAGGAAGTTGTAAAATGCTTACGCTGGACAAGGTTTATCAGGCTTCATACGTTCTTAAAGAGGTCGTCAGGGAAACAGATATGATAAAGGGCAAAAATCTCTGCCCCGATTACAATATCTATCTGAAAACGGAAAATCTGCAGGTAACGGGTTCATTCAAGGTCAGGGGTGCTTACTATAAGATCTCCCAGCTTTCTCCCGAGGAAAAGGAGAAGGGCGTTATTGCCTGCTCTGCGGGAAATCACGCACAGGGCGTTGCTCTGGCTGCCAAGAAAAACGGCATAAAGGCGTGTATCTGCATTCCCGACAGCGCACCTATCTCAAAGGTAGAAGCTACCAAGAGCTACGGCGCAGAGGTTTGTCTGGTGGAGGGCACATATGACGATGCTCACGACAAGGCTGTTGAGCTTCAGCAGCAGACAGGCGCAACATTTATCCATCCCTTCGATGACGAGCTTGTTATTGCGGGACAGGGCACTATCGGTCTGGAAATTCTGGAGCAGCTGCCCAATGTTGAAGCGGTTGTCGTTCCCGTTGGCGGTGGCGGACTGCTGAGCGGTGTTGCGTTTGCCATAAAGTCACTGCGTCCCGATGTTAAGGTCTACGGAGTTCAGGCGGCGGGTGCTCCTTCTATGGTAAATGCTGTCAGAGATAACAAGATAGAAACTCTTCCTTCCGTAAAGACCATTGCAGACGGTATTGCCGTTAAGACTCCGGGAGATAACACCTTTGACATCATTTCCAAGTATGTTGACGGACTTGTTACCGTTACCGATGACGAGATCGCTGCGGCTATCCTCACGCTTATGGAGAAGCAGAAGCTGGTTTCCGAGGGTGCGGGCGCAGTTCCCGTTGCGGCACTGATGTTTGACAAGATCCCCGAGATAAAGGGCAAGAGAGTTTGCTGTCTGGTTTCGGGCGGTAATATCGATATTACGAGCCTTTCCAGAGTTATCAACAGAGGTTTGCAGAAAACGGGCAGACTGGTGGATATGTCCATTGAGCTTATCGATAAGCCGGGTCAGCTGAGAAATCTTTCCAAGGTCATCGGTAACGCAGGCGGTAACGTTACTTCCGTAAGCTACGGCAGAACAGACCTTGAAATGGACATTAACTCCTGCATTATCAAGCTGACTATCGAAACAAGAAACTTTGAGCATATAGCACAGATCGAGAACGCTTTGAAGGAAGCGGGATTTAAGCTGCTTTAATGTTGAATTAATGGGTATTTCCCCGCCTTCGGCGGGGAAATACCCTCAAAAATACGTTATCTATGAGTTCTAATTAATCTAAATAAAGTTGAAAAAACGGAGGAATTCACAATGGAAAAAGTTTACACAAAAACAGCTCCCGACGCTATCGGACCTTACTCTCAGGCAGTAGTATCAAACGGAATGGTCTACACTTCGGGACAGATCGCTATCAATCCCGCCAGCGGAAACGTTGAAGCAGACACCATCGAGGGACAGACCGAGCAGATAATGAAGAATCTGGGCGAGGTTCTGAAAGCGTCCGGTGCGTCCTTTGAAACTGCCGTAAAGACCACCTGTTTCCTTGCAGATATGGGTGATTTTGCAAAGTTCAACGAGATCTACGGCAAGTATTTCACAAGCAAGCCCGCTCGTTCCTGCGTTGCCGTTAAGACTCTGCCCAAGAATGTTCTGGCTGAGGTCGAGGTTATTGCGGAGGTTGCAAAGTAAGGCTTTTTGCAATAGAAAAGCAGTTTCCGACAGAATAGAATATTAAAATAAGCAAGGACCTGTCACCGTTGCTTCGGCGGCAAGTCCTTGCTGTTTTTGTAGTTTACTGTAATTCAATATACTCAACAAAACTGCCCCTCTCCGCATTTCAGCGGAAAGGGGCTTTTACGCACTGTTAAAAATCAGAACTCAAGCTTCTCTTCCAGATACTTAACCAGCTCGTCGATCTTAACTCTCTCCTGAGCCATAGAATCTCTGTCACGAACGGTAACGCAGCCGTCCTCCAGAGTGTCGAAGTCGTAGGTAATGCAGAAAGGAGTACCGATCTCGTCCTGACGGCGGTATCTCTTACCGATCTGACCTGCTTCGTCATAATCAACGCTGAACTTCTTAGCAAGCTTAGTGTAAAGCTCTGTTGCGGGTTCTTTCAGCTTCTTTGTCAGAGGAAGAACAGCAGCCTTAATGGGAGCAAGCGCGGGGTGCAGGTGCATAACCGTTCTTACATCGGACTTGTCGCCCTCGCCAATTTCCTCTTCATCGTAAGCCTCGCAAACGATAGTCAGGAACAGTCTTTCAACGCCCAGAGAAGGCTCGATAACGTAGGGAATGTACTTCTCGTTGGTTTCGGGATCGAAGTATTCAAGGGACTTTCCGCTTGTTTTCATATGCTGAGTGAGGTCGTAATCCGTTCTGTCGGCAATGCCCCACAGCTCGCCCCAGCCGAAGGGGAACAGATACTCAAAGTCGGTGGTAGCCTTTGAATAGAAGCAAAGCTCCTCGGGAGAATGATCTCTCAGACGGAGATTTTCCTCCTTAATGCCCAAGCTCAGCAGGAAGTTTTTGCAGTAGGTTCTCCAGTACTGGAACCATTCAAGGTCGGTGCCGGGCTTGCAGAAGAACTCCAGCTCCATCTGCTCAAACTCTCTTACACGGAAGATGAAGTTACCGGGAGTGATCTCGTTTCTGAAAGACTTACCCACCTGTCCAACGCCGAAGGGAACCTTCTTACGTGTTGTACGCTGGATATTGTTAAAGTTTACGAAAATACCCTGTGCGGTTTCGGGACGCAGATACAGCTCAGCCTTGGAATCCTCGGTAACGCCCTGGAAGGTCTTGAACATCAGGTTAAACTGTCTGATAGGTGTAAAATTCTTCTTGCCGCAGTTGGGGCACTTGATGTCGTGGCTTGCGATGAATTCGTTCAGCTGGTCATTAGTCCAGCCTGCGGTGTTCTCGCCTGCCTGATCTTCGATAAGATTGTCCGCACGGTGACGTGTCTTACACTCCTTGCAGTCCATCAGAGGGTCAGAAAATCCGCCCAGATGTCCCGAAGCGACCCATGTCTGAGGGTTCATAAGTATAGCACTGTCAAGACCAACGTTGTAGGGAGATTCCTGAACGAACTTTTTGAGCCATGCGTTCTTGATGTTGTTTTTCAGCAAAACGCCGAGAGGGCCGTAATCCCAAGTGTTTGCCAGACCGCCGTAAATTTCACTTCCGGGGTAAACAAAGCCTCTGTTTTTGCAGAGAGCAACAACTTTATCCATAGTTTTTTCAGCCATTTTATATATACCGCCTTTTCATATTTTTCCGATTTTTGTCGGTGCAAAATAATCTCAATCTACATTATATTACAATTTGGGAATAAAGTCAAGTCAATTGGCAGCGGAAAAAAGAAAATTATTCTTAAAGATTTTTACAATCCCATTCCCTTCAAATCCTCCGCCACCGAAAGATAAAATTCCGTTATATCGGCAACACCGCTATTGTCCGATTTTTTGGACAGTTTGCTTCTCCGCATATCCACCTCGTCACAATGGGAAATGCCCCGCCGTCCCGCACCTCGGATAATTCCCTTGAAATTTGTCCATTTGACGGCATCTGGCGAAAGCAGACCGTCATTTTCACCTTCATAGTGTCTGACAACCAGCCACGGCAGCCACATAAAAATGTCCGACAGCATATTTTTCATCACAAAGGCATAGCTTTGGTAGTAAATGCCGTCAATATCGGGATTTTCGGCGTTGAACTTCTCCGCATCGGCAGTCCTGAATGAACAAACAGCGTTATATGTATCGGGAGAACTGTCCCCCAAAATGCGAAACCACAAATTGACTGCCCCGCAGCCGAACCGCACAAGTCCCTGCGGCAGCTTCATAAGCCTGTCCACCGTTTTGGAACCGTTGTGGGGCGTTGAAACGGTGGTAAGAGAAGCCACCCTGTCCGCCATACCCATTGACGAAATAAGATAGCGAGCCTCCAGACCGCCCTTTGAATGGGCGATGATGTTCACCTTTTCCGTCCCGGATTCTTCCAGAAATGCGGCAAGCTGCTTTTGTATCTGTTCGGCATTACCGATGATAGAACCGTTGGCGTCCTGTTCGCTGCAAATGACCGTCGCTCCGTTATCCGAAAGTGCCTTCGGTATGCGTCCCCAATAGCCGATATGCTTGTTCTCACGAAAGCCCATTCCGTGAATAAGAAAAATAGGATATTTTGTGTCACATCTCATTTTACCGCCGCCCTTCTTTATCTAAAATTATATCACCGATATATCGGATATGTCAACACATACTCTTGACTTTTCCCCGAAAATATGGTATCATCAATAACAGAAAACTGTGAAAGGACGATGCTTATGAAATGCCCCTACTGCGGTTTTGAAGATACTAAGGTCATTGATTCCCGCCCCGTTGACGGCAGAAAACGCCGCCGCCGTGAATGCACAAGCTGTATGAAGCGGTTCACCACTTACGAATCCGTGGAAATGCCCATGCTGCTGGTAGTCAAGAAGGACGGCTCCTTTGAACCTTTCAACCGTGTTAAGCTGTTAAACGGTATCTACAACGCCATAAAAAAGCGTCCCGTTGACGTTACACAGGTCACCTCCATCGCCGATGAGATAGAAAGCCATTACGCCAACAGAATGCAGACTCAGGTCACAAGCACGGAAATAGGCGATATGGTGCTGAACCATTTGAAGGACATTGACCTGGTGGCATATGTCCGTTTTGCATCGGTCTACAAGGATTTTACGGACGTTGACAGCTTTATTTCCATTATTTCAGAGCTGAATTCCAATTAAAATATATATTTGAAAGGACGTTTACCAATGAATTTTCAGGAGAAATACGAGAGAGAAACCGCCAAGCAGGAGGCTCTTCTCACCCGCAAAAACGAGAAAACCGACGACTACAACGGCATTTACGACCGCTACAAGTACCCCGTTCTGACTGCCGCTCACGCCCCCATTCTCTGGAGATACGACCTTAACCCCGAAACCAATCCCCATTTTATGGAACGTCTGGGCATTAACGCCGTTATGAATTCGGGCGCAATTGAGCTGGACGGAAAAATCTGCCTTGTTGCAAGAGTTGAGGGCAACGACAGAAAGTCCTTCTTTGCCGTTGCGGAAAGCGAAAACGGCGTTGATAATTTCCGTTTCAGAGATTATCCCATAATGCTCCCCGATACAGAGCCCAACGAAACCAACGTCTACGATATGCGTCTGACAAAGCACGAGGACGGCTGGATATACGGCGTTTTCTGCT
>JAEDOB010000253.1 GCA_016302225.1 Oscillospiraceae bacterium
GATGATATTCGGGAGAATTATACCGATGATGACCGCTGTCCAGCCCGTCCAAAGCCAATAGGGGACACGTTTCAGCAGCATTGTGACCGCCGTTATAATCAGCATTACGACTGCCGAAAGCTTGAAAAGAGCGTTGACTATCCCCATTGCCGCAGCGACCTGAACGGCTCGGCGGAATTTCTTGTGAAGCTCCAGAAGCATGGCTGCGTTTGGCATGGGCTGTCCTCCTTTGTCAGATTATCTCCAGATTTCTGCGATTTTTCGCATATACGCTTGTACGTCAAATCCGTATATTTCCGATAGAATTTTGCTTTTCAGCACTTCCTTGCAGCTGCCGTCGGCGGCTATTTTTCCGCTGTCCATCAGTATCAGACGGTCGGATGCGGCTGCGCAAAGGTTCAGGTCGTGGAAAACCCCCACCGCTGCGCCGCCGTCCTCCGTCCATTCACGTATCATGGAAATAAGCTCGGGAAGTCCCGAAAGGTCGATGTGATTGGCTGGCTCGTCAAGCAGGATAAGCTTCGGCTGCTGGGCGAATGTCCTTGCTAACAGCACCCTTTGAAGCTGTCCGCCCGAAAGCTCGTTGATATATTTGTCGGCAAGGGGAAGTGCGCCTGTTCTGCGCATACAGTCCTCGGCAACGGAAATATCCTCCTGCGTGACCGAGGAGAAAATGCCGCTTTTATGGCAAAATCTGCCCATAAGAACGGTATCACGAACGGTGTATGCGCTGACCGTTTCCGATGCGGATGTCTGGGAAAACATGGCAACAAGTCTTGCACGCTCGTTGGGTTTCATATTATCGGTGTTCTGCCCGTCAATGAGTATTTCGCCCGATTTTTTGGGGATAATTCCGCAGATACACCTAAGGAGAGTGGTTTTCCCACAGCCGTTTTTTCCGCTGACTGACATCGACTCGCCGCTGCTTACGTCAAAGGAAATGCCGTTTATAATATCCTCGCCGCCGTAGCCGCAGGTGAGATTTTTTACGGATAACGCAACGCTCATACTCTGCGCCTCCTTTTAAAGAAAACATAGGCGAAAAACGGTGCGCCGATAAGGGCTGTGACCGTTCCCACGGGCAGCTCCGAGGGGGCTGTGACCGTTCGTGCGGCAAGGTCGCAAATTACCGTAAATGTGCCGCCGATTACTGCCGACATGGGTATTGAAAGGCTGTGCTTTGCGCCGAAAATGCGCCTTACTATCTGCGGTGCGATAAGGTCAACAAAGCCGATAACGCCCGCAAATGCCACGGAGGTTCCCGTTAAAAGGGACATAACTATCATCAGTATGCGCCGTGTTTTTGCGGGGTCAATGCCCATAGATGCTGCCTGTTCGTCACCGAAGCTTAAAAGGTCAAGCTCCCTTGAATAGCGAAGATATACCGCCATACATATGATAAGGACTGCCGAAAGAATTCCGCAGGCTGTCCAGCCCCGTCCCGCAAAGCTGCCTGTCTGCCATTTGAAAATGAGGGCGTATTTGTCCCCCGAAAGATTTGCGACGAGGTTTACCACGGCATTTGCGAAAAGGGAAATTACCATTCCCGTTAAAACCACCGTGCTGCTTTCAAAGCCCTTGTCTATTTTCGAGGAAAATCCTATGGCTAAAAACATTGTGAGAACGGCAAACGCCAGCCCCGCCGCAGCAACGGTAAATCCCCCGAAAAAGCCAGCCCCCGACGCTATAACAAGTGCCGCACCCAGGGACGCACCGCTGGACACTCCCAGCGTATAGGGCGAGCCCAGCGGATTTCGCAGAGCAGACTGTACCACCGCCCCCGACGCCGAAAGTGCCGCACCCGTCAGAAACGCCAGCAGCACACGGGGAGTTCTTATGTCCATTATAATGTTGACTGTGGTGGGGGACATTTCCTCGGGGAGGGGCTGCCCGAAAAGCCGCACGCCTGCAGCGGTTATTATCTCCCTGACGGGTATGCTGACCGATCCCGCCGAAATGCCGAAAAGCACCGAAATTACGGCGATAACAACAGTTATTATCACCGCTGCGGGCTTGCTAATGCTTAACTTTTTCATTCTCCGAAAATCTCGGGATATACAGTCGCTGCCACCTCACGAATGCCCTTTACCACATTCTGGGACGGTCTGCTGACGGGATTGGGTTCAACCTGATAAACGCAGCCGTTCTTGACAGCGGAGATGTTTTCCCAGCCTGCACGGGCGGAAATTTCGTTAAAGTCGTAGCCGTCGTATTTTACGCTGGTGATGATAACGTCGGGGTCTGCGGCAATGACCGTTTCCTCGGAATTGGAGAGCCAGCCTTCCTCATTTGCGTAGATATTTTCTGCGCCCACAATGTTCAGAATGTCGTTGATAAAGGTGTTGTTTCCGCAGGTGTAGAGGTAGGGGGCTGCGGAAATTTCAAAGTAGACCGACTTCTTTTCGGTAATTGCGGCTGCCTTTTCGGTTATTTCGGAAATGCAGCTGTCGATGTCCGCAATAAGCTCTGCGCCTTTGTCAGCCTTGTCAACGCATTCGGAAATAAAGCGTATGCCGTCCTTGACGCCGTCAACAGATGCTGCGGAGGGGAGGTAAAGAACGGTAACTCCCGCTTCTTTCAGGGTGCGGTAGGGGTCGTCTGCGCCTGTCATGGAGATGCCGTCGATGATAACAGCGTCGGGTTCGAGAGATGCGATATATTCAATGTCCAGATTGTAGAAATCCAATGTGCAGACTGAAGGGTCAACGCCTTCAACATCTGCGGAATACATATCTGCGGCGATAATTCTGTCGCCGACACCCAGACCTGTGAGAATTTCCGTTGCTGCGGGTGCGCCCGAAATGATAGCGTTCAGTTCGCCCTTTATCTCAACTGTGCCGCCTTCAAGGTCGTTTACCAAACGTATGTCGTCGGTGACTTCTTCGGCGGTTTCTTCGGTGGTTGTTTCGGACGAAGCCTCGGTGGTTTCGGGAGCGTCGGTTTCGGTCTGAACTGCCGCTTCTGTTACGGATATGGTGGTATCGGTAACGGAGGAATTTCCCGATGAACAGGAAACGGCGGTGAGGGCTGCTGCCATTGCGAGGATAAGTGCGGTTAGCTTTCTTGTTTTCATTTTTCTTTTTCCTTTCCTTTCGGCAAAAACACATTCGAGCGGTATTCCGTCCGAATGTGCGAAAAAAGGCAAATGCAAAGCAAGCCGTTTACGATTTCCCGAAAAATCGTAACAGCTGTTTCGGTAAACGACAATAACCTTACTTTGAGGATCTGAGTTAGGAAAA
>JAEDOB010000254.1 GCA_016302225.1 Oscillospiraceae bacterium
AGCGTCAAAGCCATTGACGGCACCGAACAGCCCGTGAATGTCCGCATATTTTCCTCAAACGTCATTGTGCAGATAATGGGCAGGTCGGAATTTTCCTTAGCCGCCAGCACCGCAGCTTTCAGTTCATACAGATCGGACATAGTTTCAAACACGACCATATCCGCACCCGCACGAACGCCCGCTTCTATCTGCTCCTTGAAAATGTCGTAAGCCTCGTCAAAGGTAAGACTTCCCGTTGGCTCAAGCAGCTGACCGATAGGACCTATGTCAAGTGCCGCAAGAGCGTCCTTTCCCGAAAGCTCAATGGCTTTGCGGACATTTTTCACCGCCGCAGAGATCGCTTCATCAACGGAATATCCGCACTCCGTCAGCTTGTAACGGTTTGCGCCGAAGGTGTTGGTGTAGATAATATCCGCACCCGCATTCAAATATTCCAGATGAACGCCCACCAGAACATCGGGCGATTCTATGCTCATTGCCTCGGGACTTGCTCCGGGTTTAAGCCCCCTCGCCTGCAGCATTGTACCCATACCGCCGTCAAGAAAAACAAACTCACGGCTTTCCAAAAGCTCATTAAAATTCACATCTATCTCCCCTTCTGCGAAATGCGCAGGATTCTTTCATTCGGCAGCTTCCGCAGCCACGTTTTTTTCTCGGAATTTCGTTTTCCGAAAGCCCGATAACGGCAGTTACCGATTTTCTCGGCGTCAGCAGGCTGCTTTCATTTGCACAAAGACCTATCTGCTTTGGTGCATTGAGAATTTCCAGAAAATCCCTCTGAACATCAATTGGAAAATCACCATAACCGGGACTGAACCGCCATGTTCGGAAAAATCCCGTTACATTTGCGAAGATCTCCTCCTCGGCAGCGTTGCAGACCTGCTCGGTGGCTGCACTTGCCATTGCGTCCATAATGAACGCTTTAGTCATATCGGTGACCTCGGCTTTTCGGATAACTCTGTCCGTTCCCGCAGACAGAGTGCACGCCATCAACACCGCCTTTACGCAGCCCGAAAGATGCTCGGAAATGTCTTTTCCGTCCAGCGAAAATCCGCAGTCGGTCAGCCGAACACTATCACCGTTATTTTCCGAAATATCGAAAACACGGTAAACAAGCTTGGGCTGTATGACGGCAAGAAGCTCCTTCTCGCAAATATCCGCAAGCTCGTTTATCTTATCATCGGGAACGGAATTTCCTTTATATCCCAGATAGCGAAACGCCTCGCTTCGGTCTATCTTCTCGATTTTTATCATAAATTATCTCCGAAATTACAGCAGTGACGAAACTGCATTGCTTATCTTCCCCGCAACATAGGGATTGTTCATGGTGTACAGATGAATTCCGTCAACGCCGTTGGAAATCAGGTCAACTATCTGGTCGATAGCGTATGCAATGCCCGCATCTCTCAGCGCTTCGGGATTATTTTCGTAACGCTGCATCATCTTGGTAAATTTTGGCGGCAGACTTGCACCGCACATAGAAACCATTCGCTCGATGGACTTTTTGTTGGTCACGGGCATAATTCCCGCTTCAATAGGCACGTTCACGCCCGCAATTCTCGCCTTTTCAAGAAAATTGTAAAAACAGGAATTATCAAAGAAAAGCTGTGACATAAGATGCTCAGCACCTGCGTCAACCTTCTTTTTCAGATTGAGAATGTCCTCCACCATATTTTCCGAATCCAAATGTCCCTCGGGATAGCAAGCACCCGAAATTCCGAAGCTGCCGTTTTCCTTGATGAAGGTAATAAGCTCGCTGGCGTACTTGAAATCGTCCTTCGGGGGAACATTCGGGTTAATATCACCCCTGAGCGCAAGGATATTTTCAACCCCGCACTCCTTAAAATCTCCGAGAATTTTCAGAATATCCTCACGGCTGTTGTTTACGCAGGTCAGATGCGCCGCTGACTCAATGCCGTACTTGTGCTTTATGGCAGACGCAATTTCGCAGGTGGTACGGTCGGCAGCATTTCCGCCTGCACCGTAGGTAACGCTGATAAATGCGGGATTTAAGTCCTTCAAACCGTCCAGCGTTTCGTATATGGTATCAACGGGCATGGTCTTTTTCGGTGGAAACACCTCAAAGGAAAGTATAGTTTTGCCCTTTCCGAACATTTCCGAAATCTTCATATTATCTATCTCCAATCAAAATATATTCCGAATTTCCCCGCAAATCCCTATGCCTGTAATCAAACAGGACAAAAGCGGGTTTTCCCTCAAAACCGAAAGGTTCCACGGGAAATTTTTCAAGATGCACATATCCGAAAAGCTCCTTTGCGGTCAGTTTTTCGGGATTTTCTAGCATTCCGCAAAGATTTTCCCGAACAAGCGCATTGTATATCTCATCACGTGAAAGCATATTCCCGTCGAAAATATCGGGGGAATTTTTCGGACGCTCATGCAGCAGAAAATCAAGCTTTGCCGCCGCTTTCATATGCTTTTGCGGTATGTCCGTTCGCTCGCTCGCATATGAGATGAGCAGCTCATAGGGGGACAGCTTGTTGTGCGCCGAAAGGGGCGTTCCGCACTCCTCCGCATACTCGCTGACCGACAAAAGCAGGTCAAACAGGCTGTTATTCGACTTCATCAGCAGTTTTACGGAATGACAGTACCGCCCCGAATTTACAAACAGCTCGCAGGCAGCCTCCACCTGTTTCAAACGGCAAATGTCCTCGTATGAAAGACAGTCTGTGGACAGCACCTCATAGGGCGGGAAGGGTGAATATTTTATGCCGTAACGCTGTGCATCAGCCTCCATACCGCTCCCCCGAAGAACCTTCAAAAAGCCAAGCTGCAACTGATGTGGTTCAAGTGCCGCCACACTGTCAAAGGAATTTCGAAAGCTCTGAAAGTCCTCCATAGGCAGCCCCGCTATCAGGTCAAGATGTATGTGAACATTCTGCGGTTCAAGCAGTCTGCGAACCTGTTGGGACAGCAGCGAAAAGTCCGATTTTCGGTGTACCGCCGCTAAGGTTTCGGCGTTCACCGACTGAACTCCAATCTCCAGCTGAAACAGTCCCCGCCTTGCGGAATTCATCAGGGAAATGAAGCTTTCGGTAATAAGCATTGCTTCTATTTCAAAATGAAAATTGGTTATCCCATTGTCATTTTCTATGATAAATCGGATGATTTCCTCGGAAAAATCGGCACGGCAGTTGAAGCTTCTGTCAACGAATTTCACCTGCTTAACCCTTGCGTCAATGAACCGTTTCAGCTCCGATTTTACCTTTTCAATGGG
>JAEDOB010000255.1 GCA_016302225.1 Oscillospiraceae bacterium
AGTGACGTATTTATGTGGGTGTTCCACCGCCTTCGGCGGGGGAACACCCACTGCTCAATATAACACCAAACTTTTTCCGCAAATCTCATAAACCCACGTCATTCCGAATATAATGTACGGACAAACACTATTCGGAGGGATAAATATGACCGATATAAAAAACGGGCTGACGTCCGCAGAGGCTGAAAAGCGGCTTCGTCAGGACGGCGAGAACCGTCTTGCGGAGAAAAAGAAAGCCGCCCCGCTGAAAATTTTTGCGGGACAGTTCAAGGACATAATGGTGATAATTCTGCTGGCGGCAACGGCAGTTTCCGTCTTTCTCGGGGAATATTACGATGCGCTGACCATAATCATTATCGTGCTGCTGAACGCCGTCCTGGGCTTCATTCAGGAGTACCGCACCGAACGCACCCTTGAAGCCCTGAAGGATATGACCGCCCCCACCGCAAAGGTCTGCCGTGACGGAAAGCGCATGGTGATACCCGCAGCTCAGCTTGTTCGGGGCGACCTGGTTTTCCTTGAAGCGGGGGATCGTGTCCCTGCGGATATTGCGCTTACTTCGGCTAGGGGCGTTCTGGCGGAAGAATCTGCGCTTACGGGGGAATCCGCTCCCGTTGAAAAAACGTCGGGAAACGCTGCCCATACCGACAATTCCCTTAACCTGAAAAATGTCGCATACGGTGGCACGGTCATCACAAAGGGAACTGCCGAGGGCATTGTCATCGCCGTGGGAACGTCCTCGCAGATGGGCAAAATCTCGGGAATGTTATCCGAGATCGAGGAAGAGGAAACGCCCCTGCAAAAGCGTCTGGGAGAGCTTGGAAGGGTCATTGCCGTTATCTGCCTTGTCATATGCGTGGTGGTTGCGGGTGCGGGAATACTTCGGGGAGAGCCTGTTTTTGATATGCTTATGACGGGGATAACCGTCGCAATCGCCGCCATTCCCGAGGGTCTGCCCGCAACGGTAACTATCGCCCTTGCGCTGGCAGTCAGCCGAATGATGAAGCAGAAAGCCCTTGTCCATCGGCTGCATTCGGTGGAAACGCTGGGCTGTGCGTCCGTTATCTGCACGGACAAAACGGGGACGATTACCGAAAACCGCATGACCGTCAAAAAAATCGCCGTCACCTCGGGGACATTTGAGGTAACGGGCAGCGGCAGCAGCATTGACGGAAAAATTCTCGGCAGCGGAAACGACCTTGAAACCCTTCTGAAATGCGCCGTTTTATGCAATAATGCCTCTCTGACCGTTCCCGAAAAGGGCAATAAAAAGCAGCGTATATCCGTTGGCGACCCTACCGAAGCGGCACTTCTCATAGCAGCGGAAAAGGGCGGTTTTTCGGCGGATAAGCTTAAATCGCACTATAAGCGGACAAACGAGATACCCTTTGACAGCGAAACCCGCCTGATGACCGTCACCTGCCAATCTGCGGACGGTTCGGCGGATTACATAAAGGGTTCCCCCGAAGCCGTTATGAAGCTTTGCGGACAATTTACAGACGGGCGTGGAAATGTCCGTCCGCTTACTTCTGCGGTGCGTTCACGGTTTATGTCGGAGGTAGACAAAATGTCCGAAGAAGCACTTCGGACGCTGGGATTTGCAGTCAAAAAATCGGGAGAAAGCCCCGTTTTTCTGGGAATTACGGGAATGATAGACCCGCCCCGTGCGGAAGCTAAAAAGGCTGTTGACCTGTGCAGAAGGGCGCATATCCGAACGGTCATGATAACGGGCGACCATGCAAAAACAGCCGCCGCCGTTGCCCGTCAGACAGGGATTTTGCGTCCCGGAGATGAAGTCCTCACAGGTGACCGGCTTGACAAAATGTCCGATGAACGCCTTGAAGCCGCAGTCGAAAAAACAGCGGTGTATGCCCGAGTAAGCCCCGCCCACAAGCTGCGGATTGTCCGTGCGTTCAAGAAAAAAGGCAGGATAGTCACCATGACGGGCGACGGCGTAAACGACGCCCCCGCCATCAAAGAAGCAAGCATAGGCGTTGCAATGGGCGTAACGGGCACGGACGTTACCAAGCAGGCGGCAGACGTTATCCTTTTAGACGACAACTTTGCGACCCTGGTAAACGCCGTATCTCAAGGGCGGGCGATCTACGCAAATATCAGGAAATTCGTCCGCTATCTGCTTTCCTGCAATATCGGCGAGGTGCTGACCATGTTCCTCGGCATAGTTTTCGGAACGCCCATGGTCTTACTGCCAACACAAATTTTGCTTGTAAATCTCGTGACCGACGGTCTGCCCGCCATTGCGCTGGGAGTCGAGCCGCCCGATATGTCGCAGATGGAAAAGCCGCCCCGAAAGCCCGACGAAAGCTTTTTCTCCGACGGGCTTATGCGGAAAATTGTCCTTAGGGGGATACTAATAGGAGTGCTGTCCCTTGCAAGCTTTTGGGTAACGCTGAACCTTTCGGGGGACATTGCCGCCGCACGGACAGCCGCCCTGTTCACCCTTGTGATCTCCCAGCTGCTGCACGTTTTCGAGTGCAAATCGGAGGACGGCAACATTTTCACCGTGCCGTATCTTAACAATTTCAAGCTGATATTAGCGGTGCTGGCGTCCCTTCTGGTAATTGCCGCAGCCATCTATCTGCCAATGCTGCAAACGGTATTTTCCACTGTCCCGCTGAATCGGGAATTGCTTCTGACGGCTTTCGGATTTGCCGCCGCAGCCCCCATAATTCAAAGCGTTTTTTCATTGTTTGAAAGATAAAAGCTAAAGAAATGGGTGTTCCCCCGCCGAAAACGGAGGAACACCCATTTCTCAACTCTCAACATAAAAAATGTTCTACTGCGGGACGGGATGCGTCCCCTACGACACTAAAAAATTCCACTCTCCACTTTCCACATTTCACATTTATCAAAAGTGCTTACACGCCTCTTCATAAGCGGGAACAGTACCAATATCAAAGCATTCCCCCGAAAAACGGTAAGCGCAGACCTTCTTCACGCCGCAGAGCCATTCCAGAAATTTCCCCGGAGAATCGCCGCCCCTGTTCTCGGACAGATACCGACTAAAAAGCGGCAGAGTTTCCCGCTTGTACATATAAATCGCATACGCCGCCAGATCCGTGCGGGGCTTTTCGGGCTTTTCAACGAAGCTGAGGATATTCCCCTCCCCGTCCTCCTCGATAACGCCGTACCGCTTTATTTCCTCGGAATCTTCCATAATTCCCGCACAAACGCAGTCGGCGGAACGTTCCGAGAAAAATCCGTAAAAGTCCGTC
>JAEDOB010000256.1 GCA_016302225.1 Oscillospiraceae bacterium
ATTTTGTAAGCTTTTAGATATTTTTTGATAATCATACGTTCTGACAAATAATGCGGATAATTTGTGCAATAATAATCCCATATCGGCAGCCATAAACAGGAAAATCTAAGAATAATTTACGAAATTGGCGTTTATGAAGCTGTCGGATAGAAGGAGCGATTAAAATGTATTCAAACGAAAGGCTGACCAAAAAGGCAAACCTTATCCTGAACAAGGCGTTTTTGCAGTCGGGCAGGCTGGGACACACTTATGTGGGAAGTGAGCATCTGCTGCTGGCTATGCTTGAAGAGCAGGGGACTGCGGCTTACGGCGTTCTGCGTTCCTGCGGCATAAAGTCCGACAAGATCAGGAAAAGGATAATAGATATTATCGGTGCGGGGGACATAACTGCGCCCGATGAAACGGATTTTACGCCCATTATGAGGAGCATTATTGACGGGGCAATAAAGCTGGCGGTAACGGCGGGGGCACGGCTGGCGGGGACGGAGCATCTGCTGATGGCGGCGGCGTCCAAGGAAAACTGTTCGCTGGCGGTGGTAATCAGCGAAACGGGGGGCAGTCTTGCGAAGATACGTGACGCCTGCCGTGGAATAGACCCTTCGGGAACACGTATTTACGAGCCTATTTCAAAATCAATGGCGTTGTCGAAATACACCGTCGACCTGACTATGCTTGCTTCGGAAAATCAGTGCGACCCCGTGTTCTGCCGTGACAAGGAAATTGAACAGGTTTTGCAGATACTGACACGTCGAACAAAGAACAATCCCTGTCTGACGGGAGAAGCGGGCGTTGGAAAAACAGCTGTTGCGGAGGGCATTGCTCAGATGATAGCAAGCGGAAAAGCTCCTATTGCTCTGCGGGATAAGCGCATTCTGTCCCTTGACCTGACGGCTATGCTGTCGGGTGCGAAATACAGGGGGGATTTCGAGGAAAGGATACGCCAATGTATCGAGGAAGTCACGGAAAACGGCAACATTATTCTGTTTATTGATGAACTGCACACCATTGTTGGGGCTGGTGCGGCTGAGGGTGCAATTGACGCTGCAAATATTCTGAAACCTGCCCTTGCCAGGGGGACTGTTCAGATAATCGGTGCGACCACTCTTGACGAATACCGCAGATATATCGAAAAGGACAGTGCCCTTGAACGGCGTTTTCAGCAGGTGATGATAGATGAGCCGTCCGAGGAAGAAGCGGTCGGCATTCTGGGCGGTCTGCGGGAACGTTACGAGGAATTTCACGGCGTTAAGATAACCGATGAAGCTGTTGAGGCGGCTGTCACAATGTCTAAGCGGTATATAAACGACCGTTTTCTGCCCGATAAGGCAATCGACCTCATTGACGAAGCAGCTTCAAGAGCACGTCTTAAAGCGGGTGATAAGCCCGAAACTATCAAGGAATTGTCCGATGAACTCAATCGGCTGGTCGGCAAAAAAACTGCAAAATATCCCAAATCCGACCTGCCCAGCTGGTATTCAGACAGCGAGCGGAAAATTATTCCCATAACGGCGGAGAATATCGCCGAGATAGTCTGTCAGCGGACGGGAATTCCTGTGGGACGGCTTACCTGCGGCGAAAGCGAGCGTTTGGCAGCTCTCGAAACTGAGCTGAAAAATAAGGTTGTGGGGCAGGACGAGGCGGCATCGGCGGTAGCTGCGGCTATCCGAAGGAGCCGTGTGGGACTGCGTGACCCTCGCCGTCCCATAGGTTCATTTGTATTTGCGGGGCCTACGGGTGTGGGAAAAACCGAGCTTTCCAAGGCGTTGGCGGCGGCGCTTTTTGACAGCGAGGAATCCCTCATTCGGCTGGATATGTCGGAATATATGGAGAAGCACAGCGTTTCCAAGCTTATCGGTTCGCCCCCGGGCTATATCGGCTTTGAGGACGGGGGACAGCTTACGGAGAAAATTCGCCGAAATCCCTATTCGGTGGTGCTTTTTGACGAAATTGAAAAGGCACACCCGGATATTTTCAATCTGCTGCTGCAGATACTCGATGACGGAATTCTGACGGACAGTCACGGTCGGACGGTCAGCTTTCGCAGTGCCATAATCGTTATGACGTCCAATATCGGGGCGGATAAGCTGAAACGGCGTTCGTCCATCGGCTTTGGCGGAACAGAGGGCGGAGTGGACGAGAAGCCCGTGCTTGATGAGTTGAAGCTGCATTTTCGTCCCGAATTTCTCGGAAGGATCGATGAGATAGTTGTTTTTCACTCTTTGGGTGCTGCGGAGATGAAGCGTATTGCCGAAAAGCTGTTAGACGAGCTGAAAAACAGGGCTGCTGCTCTGGAGATAGCTCTGGAATTCACTCCCGAATCGGTGGCGGCATTGTCCGACTGTGAAGGCGCATCGGACGGCGCACGCAGGCTGCGGAAAAGCATTGCGGGCTCGGTAGAAAACCTGCTGTCCTCGGGCATAATCGGCGGGACTATCCGCAAGGGCGATAAGGCGGTGCTTTGTTTGGAAGATGGAAAATTTATTTTTAAAACAGAGCAGCTTCTTAATAGCAAATCCTAATCAGTAATAGTTATTATTATTTATATTTAATTCACCATTTGTTGATGAATGCCGTTTGCCTCTGTGTTATAATAATGTTGTAAATTACATTATACACAGAAATTATGTCGAATTCCTATGCGGGTTTGGCATAAATGTAAAATTTGGAGGTAATCAATATGAAGAAATTTGTATGCTCAGTATGCGGTTATGTGTTCGAGGGCGATGCTGCTCCCGAGAAATGTCCTCAGTGCAAGGCTCCTGCAAGCAAGTTCAACGAGGTCAAGTCCGAGGGCGGTCTGGCTTGGGCTGATCAGCACGTTGTAGGCGTTGCAAAGGACGTTGATCCCGAGATCCTTCAGGGTCTGAGAGAGAACTTCAACGGCGAGTGCTCCGAGGTCGGTATGTACCTTGCAATGGCTAGAGTTGCTTTCAGAGAGGGCTATCCCGAGGTTGGTATGTACTACGAGAAGGCTGCATACGAGGAGGCTGAGCACGCTGCTAAGTTTGCTGAGCTGCTGGGCGAGGTCGTTACTCCTTCCACAAAGAAGAACCTTGAGCTGAGAGTTATGGCTGAGAACGGTGCCTGCGAGGGCAAGAAGAAGCTGGCTACAATGGCTAAGCAGCAGAATCTTGACGCTATCCACGATACAGTTCACGAGATGGCTAAGGACGAGGCTCGTCACGGCTGCGCATTTGAAGGTCTGCTCAAGAGATACTTCGGTTAATTTTT
>JAEDOB010000257.1 GCA_016302225.1 Oscillospiraceae bacterium
CTGATACTAATCTCCAATGAATGTGCAGACAAAAAAT
The DNA here is from genome assembly GCA_016302225.1 of Oscillospiraceae bacterium. Classification (GTDB taxonomy): domain Bacteria; phylum Bacillota; class Clostridia; order Oscillospirales; family Ruminococcaceae; genus UMGS1889. Next base: position 38 of record JAEDOB010000257.1, read on the forward strand.
CTGCACAAAACCTATAAACACAAACTTTTTCACAGATTTTTTGTCCACTTTCTAATCAGAGATTAGTATTATAGTCTTGCACTGTTCTTTGATATTATATAATAACTCCGTGCTGCGGTCAATCTGAAATATTCTGCATATTATTACATTTTTGATATGACAAAAGAAAATCCGAGGAATTTTACCAAAAAAATAATAACCTTTCCTCATAACGACTATGCGGAAAGGTTATTACAATATCACAGCAAAGCCGTTCCCCTTGCTCTGCGGTATTCTCTTGGAGATACACCCTCTGTACGGCGGAAAACTATACTGAAATAGTTCCTGTCGGCATAGCCTACCATTTGCCCAATTTTGCCTATTTCCATATCCGTATTTACAAGCAAAGCTTTTGCTTCGGATATACGGCGTCCCGCAATATATTCCAGAGGACGCATAGACGTTTCTGCCTTGAAAATGCGGCAGAAGTGATTAACAGACACTCCCGACAGAGCGGCAAGTGTTTCGTCGGATATATCCCGCATATAGTTTTGGTCTATGTAAACTATTGCTTTTTCGGCAATATCATTAATTTTTCCGCTGTTATTCTTTTCGGAAAACATAGAGCTGCGAACCGCAAGAATGTATTCATATACCAATGCGGACGCATTCCCGCCGCCGTTTATGGGGTCGGAGGCGGCAGAAAGGATCTGCCTGAATATTCTGCCGCAGCCCTCCATATCAAAATTATCCGCATACATAAAGCCGTCAAAGCCCATATTTTTCATCATTTCGCCTGCATATTCCCCTCGGAAAACCATCCAGCTTGTGACCCATTCACCGTCAGCGGGACGGTATTCGTGGGGAATTCCCGGGGCAAGATAAAATACGGAGCCTTTATGCTGCGGGTACTCCTTCCCGTCAACGTGCAGTATACCTCTGCCGGAAGAGGTAAAAAGAAACTGATGGGAGGACAGCCCCTTATCCCTTTTTACGTTATATTCGGGGTCGGAGATGCCGATTCCCGTAAGATAAAACGGCAGCCTGTCCTGAGTGCTGATAACAGGATATATGGCTTTGGTCATATGAGATCACCCCCGAAAATTTTTCCCATAACATTATATCATTGAAAAGGGGAAAAAGCAAGGGGTATGCGATATGTGACATATTTATGTGGGTATTCCCTTAGTTTTCATGGGAAAAAGCGTCCCATATTTCCTGCGCCGAATCCGAAAGCATACGGAACACCCTGCCCCTGTGTGCATTTGTGCAGCACAGACCGTTATCGGTGTCCGAATTGAAAGCGTACATCATTCCCGAATGGGTGTGTCCCTCAAAAAAGCCAATGCCCGGAAGGTCGGCTTCATTTGGTACAAGCTTCACATTATCCAGAAAAGCAAGCCTTCCGTCAATGTGAACCGCAGTCCTTGAACGGTAGCTTTTGAAGGCAAAATATTCATTCATGGCAGTCCGCCCGCAGGAGAAAATATCCTGCATGACAAATGAAGCTTCGTTTCCGAGAAATATTTCCGTCCTTCCGTCAAAAACACTTTCCGCAAATGGTATAACAGGCTGCGGAAAATACAAAAGTCTGCCGCCGTTTTCAACGGTAATTTTCACACGCTGAGCTGCTCCGCCCTTTTCTCCCGATTTGAAAATTTTCGTAAATGACTGCCCCGTAAATTTCAAAGAAGCGTTTTCCTTAACGACAATTTCTATCTCATAAATATCGCCGTCAAGCATTCCCGCACTGGCAGTCATCATCATTATTTCGGTGTGGTCGGCGTAATAAAAGGGCTTTGCGATTTTTATGGGAGATGAAAAAAAGCTGTCCGTTATGACCGTTCTCCCGCCTTTATTCTCAGCGCAGATATAAAGGCGGCTCATTTTAAGTCCTCAAACAGAACGTTTTTCTTTATCCAGGAAATGACCTCATCAACGCCGTCAAGGGACATTAAATTGGTGAAAAGGTACGGTCTGCCGTTTCTCATTCTTTCGGAATCCCTTGCCATAACCTCAAGGCTTGCGCCCACAAGGGGAGCAAGGTCTGTTTTGTTTATGACAAGCAGGTCGGAGCGGGTAACGCCGGGACCGCCCTTTCTCGGTATTTTTTCTCCCTGTGCAACGTCAATGACATAAATAGTTGCATCTGCAAGGTCGGGGGAAAATGTGGCAGAAAGATTATCTCCGCCGCTTTCGATGAAAATTATCTGTACATCGGGGAATTTTTCAGCCATTTCCTCCACGGCTTCAAGGTTCATGGAACAGTCCTCTCTGATGGCAGTGTGAGGACAGCCGCCTGTTTCAACGCCCACAATTCTTTCGGGGGGAAGCTTTGAGTTTTTTATAAGAAACTCGGCATCCTCCTTTGTGTAAATGTCGTTGGTAACAACGCAGATGCTGTATTCCTCGGACATTTTCCTTGTAAGCCGTTCAATAAGTGCGGTCTTTCCCGAACCGACGGGACCGCCTACGCCTATTTTTACGTATGACATAGCAGAATTCTCCTTATGAAATATAAATTCGCGAATATAACCTTTCATGCTCCATGGAACGCATATCAAAGCCAAAGCCGCTTATTCCAAGCTCATCTTCGGGAACAGAAAGTGCCTTTTCCGCAGCATTCGGGATAAGCTTCATGGCTTCACTTAGTGCCGCCTGACCGTCAAGCTGTCTTAGCGGAACAAGCTTTACCGCATGATTGACCATGGACGAAAGCAGACTGTAACAATACATCTCCAGCCCCGTCATAATATCCGTGTTTGTATCGGCAATGAAAAGCCCCACGGCAATGCAGTGATGTCCCCGACATTCGCCCGAGGATATTTTTGAAAAGTAGCGTTCAAGCCGCTGAAATTCGCCCATTGCCTTTTCCGCTTTGAGAAATCTTGCGCACAGCTTTTCGCTGCCGTTTCGCAGTTCATAGGGCGATTTTGCGGCAGTGCAAATCTCGTCAAGCAGCGTTATATCGGTATCTAAAGCAGCTTTTGCGGCAAATCCCAGGTCATTAGTGGGAAGGGTGTAAATATACGCAGTCAGAAACCTTTCAAGGCTGTTTTTATCCTTTACGATCTCCTTTTGGGTGTATGTTTCCATGCCGTTTGACAGGGTAAAGGTTCCAATGGGGAACAGGCTGTCAAGTGCCTGCATCAGCGAAATAATTCCCGTGTTATTCATGATGATGTTCGT
>JAEDOB010000258.1 GCA_016302225.1 Oscillospiraceae bacterium
GAAACCCCGCCCCTACAATAATTTGCGGAACTATTCACTAATGATTTACAAAACTTTCGACTGGCAGTAATATTTATAAAGTACACTATTATATTATTGTTGAATTACGGGAGAAATGTAAAATGAGCAGCTTGACCTTTAAGCAGGGCTTTACTCACGGGATACCTATCTGTCTGGGGTATTTTTCCGTGTCGTTTGCCTTTGGAATGATAGCTATTGAACAGGGATTTCCGCTATGGGTGCCTATTGCAACGTCCGTCACAAACTTTACGGGAACGGGGCAGTTTGCGGGGCTGGAGCTGGCTGCGGCGGCTTCGGCGGTTTCCGAAATTGTGCTGACCGTCCTTATTATCAACGCAAGATATATGCTGATGTCGCTGTCCGTGGCGCAGAAGCTTTGCGACGATTATTCCCTCGGGAAACGTCTGCTGACCGCTTTCGGCATCACCGACGAGATTTACGCCGTTGCTATCCGTCAGACGGACGCACTTTGTCCTCGTTATATGGCGGGGCTGATTCTTTGCTCATATTCGGGCTGGGTCGGGGGAACCGTTCTCGGCGGTGTTTGCGGAAGTCTGTTTCCCGCTTCGGTAATTTCTGCGCTGGGCATCTGCCTGTATGCAATGTTCCTTGCAATAGTGATTCCCCCCGCTTCAAAGTCAAAGCCTATTGCGCTGATCGCTGCGGGTTCTGCTGCGGCGTCCTGCATAATGAATGTTATCCCGGGACTGAAAGACATTGGCAGCGGCTGGATAATCATAATCTGCGGTGCGGCTTCGGCTGCTATCGGGGCATATTTTGCTCCCGCAAGTGAGGAGGACGAGTGATGACGGGTTATTACATAACAGTAGTCGGGCTGATGGCGCTTGTGAGCTATCTGCCGAGAGTTATTCCCATTGTGCTGCTGCGGAAAAAGATAGAGAACAAGTTTCTGTTGTCCTTTCTGAAATATATGCCATACGGCGTTTTATCGGCGATGATATTTCCCGCCGTTTTCACCTCCTGCGCAAACCCTGTTTCTTCGGCGGCGGGCTGCATAACTGCGGTGGTGCTGTCCTTTAAAAAGCTGGGACTGCTGCCTGTTGCGCTTATCTCTTCGGCGGTGGTGTTTATCGTTGAGCGGGTAATGGCGGTTATGTGAGAAAAATACCGATAAGTGTGTTCCCCCGCCGAAGGCGGGGGAACACACTTAAACACACCAACTCAGGCACAAAAAATAGAAATGGCTGTTAAACCATCGTTTCCTGAGAAAAAGTTTGTAAATTCGGCTGCTTTTCTGTTCAAACAGCCGAATTTGCTTTGTTTTGCTTTACATTTCCGAAAATAGGCTTTATAATGTCTTTAATGAATTTCTTTTGAAAGAGGAGTATTAATATGAAAATGAAGAAAATTTTCGCAGCTTTCCTTGCTGCGGCTTCAATGGCAACCCTGTTTGTCGGCTGTAAAACTCAGGACGGCGACGGAATGGAAAACACCGGGAACCCCTCCCCATCTTATGACCCCGCAGAGGACAAATCCCTTGTGAGCGTTCAGGAAAAGGGTAAGTTTATCCTCGGTCTGGACGACAGCTTCCCTCCTATGGGCTTCAGAGATGAAAACAATGAGATAGTCGGCTTTGACATTGACCTTGCTAAGGAAGTTACTTCCAGAATGGGCGTTGAGCTGGTGGTTCAGCCTATCTCCTGGGATTCCAAGGAAATGGAGCTTAATTCCGGAAACATTGACTGCATCTGGAACGGTATGTCCATCAACGACGAGAGAAAGGAAGCTATGAACCTTTCCAAGGCATATCTGAGAAATGACATGGTTTTCGTGGTTCTGGATTCCTCCGCTTATAATTCTCAGGCTGATCTGGCGGGCAAGAAGGTTGCTGTTCAGAACGGTTCCTCTGCGCAGGAAATTCTCGAAGGCTCCGAGTTCAACGGTCAGGCGGGCGAGATAATCGGCTATGATGACAATGTTACCGCATTTATGGACCTTGACGCAAACGGCGTTGACGCTGTTTTCCTGGATTCCGTTGTTGCAAACTATTTCATCACTTCCAAGAACAAGCCTTACAGAATTCTCAGCGACGTGCTTTACGAGGAAGAGTACGCTATCGGTTTCCGCAAGAACGATCAGGCTCTCAGAGATGAGGTTCAGAAAATCCTCATTGAAATGAAGGCTGACGGCAAGGTGGACGAGATCTCCACAAAGTGGTTTGGCAGCGACATCACTATCATTGAATAAAATGTCCGCACATAAGGGAAATGTTCCCCTATGTGCGGATTTTTTGCTTTTCGGGAAATCAGACTATTTCGATAAAATCTGCGCTTGCATAGCCTGTGGTGTTCATATATTTGATAACATACCAGTTTCCCGTCAGACCGTAAACGTTGACCGCTGCGCCGTTGGGGATAGAACCGATAACTCTTGACTGAACGGTGGGGAATGCCCTGATGTTCAGGTTTGAACCGTCCGTGACAACTATTCCTCGGCGGACGGGTGAGGGCTCCACAAAGGGTATGCCGAAATAGTCGCAGAGGGACTGAACGAGATTTTTTGCAATGGGAGTGAGATTGTTCTTTATCCATGCGGCATCGGCTTCATTGTCGTGATAGCCTAGTTCTGCTAGGATAGCGACGGCTTTTGTGCGGGTGACTTCGCCGAGAGATGTGGTGGGGAGGGTGTTTACCTTGGCGGGGTCGGGGTAGATGTTTTCAAGGTTGTTGGCGGTGATGACTGCAAGCTGTCGGCTGAGATTGCTGTATGGGGAATAGTAGATGTCAATTCCCCGAAGCCTTCCCGCAAACTGTCCGCCGCCTGCGTTGGAATGTAGGGCGAGGTGGACATCGTAGTTTCCCGCATTTGAGTCGGCAATGGCACCCCCGACATTTCGTGCGGGGTCGTTTCGGGTAAAGGTTATGCCCGAGGAGAGAAGGTAGGGTTCCATTCGGTCGGCGATGAGGTTCATATATTCTTCCTCGGTGCCGCCGTTTATATATTTGTTCCATTCTTGGGTAGATGGACTTAGGAATACGCTTGGCATTTTAGATGGCTCCTTTCGGTGTGGTGTGGGTAGGCTCTTTATCAGTATATGCTTGATTGCAGTGTTTAGTGTTGAGAGTTGAGTGTTGAGTTAATGTGAAATGTGGAAAGTGGAATTTGGCAGTCTGTTTCACGATAGCTTTGTAGGGGACGGGTTTCCCGTCCCGTT
>JAEDOB010000259.1 GCA_016302225.1 Oscillospiraceae bacterium
CAGCGGACTTTCCGTGGGCTTCCTGCGTCAGAATGCGGGGCTTGACCGTTCAAATTCCATCATCGAGGAGATGCGTTCGGTTTTCGCAAAGCTTTATGAGGTGCAGGACAGAATGCGTCAGCTGGAAACGGAAATGTCCGCAGAAAATGCCCATAAGGACGAAAAGCATTTCGAGGAGCTTTCGGGGGAATATGCCAAGCTTTCCGCATATTTTGAGTCCAACGAGGGCTATCTTATTGACGTGAACATCAATAAGGTGCTAAATGGCATGGGCTTTCCCCGTGAAACCTATGAGCAGGTCATAAGCACTCTCAGCGGCGGCGAAAAGACACGTCTTGCGCTGGCAAAGCTGCTTTTGGAAAATCCCAAGCTGCTTATCCTTGACGAGCCGACGAACCACCTTGATTTTCAGACGGTTATGTGGCTGGAGGACTACCTTTCCGAGTATAAGGGTGCGCTGCTTATCGTATCTCATGACAGATATTTTCTGGACAAGCTGTGCACGTCCATCTGCGAGATTGAGCGTGGACGGCTGACGAGGTATAAGGGCAACTATTCGGCGTTCACCGTTCAGAAGGAAGCTAACGTTGTCCGTCAGATGAAGGAATATGAGGCGCAGCAGGCGGAGATAGCTAAGCTTCAGGATTTTGTGGACAGAAATCTTGTCCGTGCCACCACGTCAAATATGGCAAAAAGCCGTATAAAGATGATTGAGCGCATTGAGGAAAATCTTATCGAAAAGCCCGTAACCTACGAAAAACAGGCGAAAATTCGCTTTGAATATGACATTGTTCCGCCTATTGACCTGCTGACCGTTAAGAACATTGACGTGACTGTCGGGACGGGTTCGGACAGGAAAACACTTGCGGATAATCTTTCCTTTGAGGTCAAAAGGGGAGATAAGCTTGCAATTATCGGCGCAAACGGCATAGGAAAATCTTCGCTTTTGAAGGTCATTCGCAAGGAGATACCACACGCTCACGGTACTGTTGAATGGACGAAAAACGTGAAAATTTCCTATTTCGATCAGGAAAATTCTCAGCTGCACCCCCAGAAAACCGTCATTGACGAGATCCACGACAGATGGCGTACTATGACCGAGCTGCAGATACGTTCGCTGCTGGGCTGTGTGCGAATGACGGGGGAGAATGTGTTCAAGCAGGTGGGCGTTATCAGCGGCGGAGAAAGGGCGAAGCTTTGCTTTGCAATAATGATGCTGGAGCGTGGAAATGTGCTTATCCTTGACGAGCCCACAAACCATCTTGACCTTGCCACAAAGGAAGTGCTTGAAGAAGCGTTGGACGCATTTGACGGGACAATTATTTTTGTTTCCCACGACCGTTATCTGCTTAACAAAATTGCCACGGGAATTCTGGAAATAACCGAAAACGGTGCGGAATATTTCAAGGGCGATTTTGATAACTACATTTCCATAAAGCAGGAGCGGCAGGCGGCTCAGCAGAAAGCCGAGGACGCTGCCAAGGAGGAAAAGCAGCGTCAGGCAGCTGCGGAAAAGGGCGTGAAGGCGTACCGCACCAAGGAGCAGCGTGCGAGAGATGCGGAAAAGCGCCGCCGCATTAAGGAGCTTGAAGCGGAAATTGAGCGTATGGAGGGGGAAATGTCCGCCTTGCAGGAGGAAATGGCATCTCCCGAGGTCTGCGCCGACTATCAGCTGATGAACGAAAAATGTGCGGAATTTGAGCGGCTGAAAAATCTGTCCGCCGAATATTCCGATGAATGGATAATGCTTTGCGAGGAGCTGGATTTATGATGAAAATTGATCTGACGGGAAAAAGGGCTATTGTTACGGGCGGCAGCGGCGGACTTGGACGGACAATAGTCAGGACGCTTGCCGAGTGCGGTGCGGACGTTGCGGTGCATTACAATTCCGACAAGAAAAGTGCGGATATTCTGGTTGATGAACTCAGAAATATGGGGAGAAAATGCGAGGCTTTTCAGGCGGATATTACCGATGAAAGCAGCGTTTACAAAATGCGTGATGACATTCAGGAAAGCTTTGGTATGCCCGATATTGTCATTGTGAATGCGGTCATTCAGTATGACAGAAAGCCGCTTCTGGAGCAGGACATTAAGGCGTATTACAGTCAGTTTGAAAGCTGTGTAATGCAGATGGTGTATATGTCAAAGGCGTTTGTGCCGCACCTTATCAATCAGAATTACGGTCGAATGGTGGTTATGAATACCGAATGCTCCATTGCCGCCGAGCCGACATTTTCCGCTTATGTTGCCGCAAAAAGGGGGCTTGACGGCATTGTGCGGGTGCTTGCAAAGGAGGTTGGACCGCACAATATTACGGTAAATCAAATCGCCCCCGGCTGGACCATTACCGACAAGGAGCGTGAATGGGGCGTGAACCCCGCTCCCGAATACTGCGAAAGTGTTCCTCTCGGTCACCGTGGGACTGATGTTGATATTGCAAATATGGCGGCGTTTCTTTCGTCCGATCTGGCGGCGTTTACTACGGGTGCGTTCATTCCCGTGGCGGGCGGTCGTGTTATGCCGTCGATATAAGGAGTTGACATTATGGAAGCATTTGAGAAATTTCTGAAAGCTGCCGAGAAAAGCGGCTGGATAATCGAAAAAGGAAACGGTGAAGTGCATCTGCCGTCGCAATATAAAAATATCCCCGAGGATTACAGGCGTATCATTGCCGAATATTCAAGGATTTCCAATTTCGAGGAGGACTGTTGGTTCATTCTCAACGAAGATCTTACCCAGTCCGACCCCGATATGTTTGCCTGGGACACATTCCAGAAAATTTCCCTTGAAGCCTGCGAGGACGAGGAGGAAAGAGCCGAAATTTCCGCTTGGTGGGACGGATATTTTCCCATTGTAATGATTGTCAGCGGGGATTATTGTTACTATGCTATTGAGCTTTCCACGGGTCATATCGTGAACGGCTGGGCACCCGAGTTTGAAGAACCGAGCTTTGTTGCCGAAAATCTCGGGGAATTTTTTGAGAAGATAGTTGATGATGAGGGGAAGGTTATTTTAGACGAAGTGATTTTCTGATACGGGAGATATGTGGCAATAACAAAACCGCCGTATGATCGGGGCTTACCCGACCATACGGCGGTATTTTTTAGTGAGCTTTTATCGGCGTTCAGATGCCAAACTTAGCCACAAGATCGGCACATTCCTGCGAACCTACAAAGCCCGCAAGCAC
>JAEDOB010000260.1 GCA_016302225.1 Oscillospiraceae bacterium
CGGGTGACCAAAGCTCGCTGTCATAGTCTATGTAATCATCAACGGGCTGGATCATTCCCGTAACTGCGCCGTTGGGGAATACTTCGGTATCGTAGGGGAAGAAGTCGATACCCTCACCGCCCAGAACATAGTTGGAAAGGTCGGTAAATCTTGTTGCCCACTGAGTAGGATACCACTTAATGGAGCCGCCGTACTTTGTTTCAAAAAGCTCCAGCTCCAGAGGCTTGGACTTTCCCGAGGTATCGGGGTTGATGTCCCAGTTGGAGAGCCACTTGATCTCGGTGTTTGCCAGCTCAGCATCGGGGAGCTTCTCGGCAGCTGCATCGATGATAGCCTGCTCGTCGTCCTTCAGAGTTTCGGTGTTGATGTCAACACCCATGGTAGTGGTTGTGGTTGCTTCTGTGGTATCTGCGGGAGCTGTTGTATCAGCACCGCCGCCTGCATTGCCGCTGTTCGAATCGCTTCCGCCGCCTCCGCATGCGGTAAGACCTGCCATCATAGTGAGGGCAAGGATACCCGAAAGCATTTTCTTTGAATTCTTCATATTTTTTCCTCCCGAAAAATTTTACACTGCGGCAAGCATAAAAGCCTATGCCGCAAACTCCGTGAATCATTAATACACATATTATTTTATCACATTTCACATATTCTGTCAACACAAATTTTTCAGACAACACGGAAATCAATTTTCAACGAAATTTTGTAGGGGCGGTCATTGACCGCCCGCAGATACGATGTATTTTTCGGTTTTCTGCGGAACTGCGGGACGGGAACCGTCCCCTACAAAAACTAATTGAATAGTTTGCAAAGATTTCAAAAATTGATTTCCGTGAACCGTCGATTTTGAAATTATGGTAACTAAAACCCAACATTATCAATATTTCCATAGGGGTATCTGCCGCTGCAGTCCCCGTTTTCTTTTCCCCATCAGCGAAAACGTTTTAGCGCATTCAATATGTAAACTTCACCAATTTTCGGGAATAAGCGTGGACTTTTTTCTATCTCAACCCCCGAATTTCAGAAATTGTTCTTATTGCGGATAAAATCAGTTGTTGAATAACTTTTAAACTGCTGATATAATGCAGTTGATGAAAAGAAAAAGTGAGTAAAGCGGTCAGGGAGAATCTCAAAGAATTTATCAAAACGGGATATTTGGAATATTATACAGAGAAAAGCCAATATTAAGTCAGGAACATGACATTTGAAAGGACGATACATTATGATAAAGAAATACATTTTCGGCAGACCTATGAACACAGGCGCAGCAGCACTCAAGCTTTCCGACGAAACGGGCAGCCTGCCTGTTTTCGGCACCGACATTTCCGAAAATAAGATAACCCTCACCTGCACCCTTTCCGAAAGGGACATTGTTTACGGTCTGGGCGAGGCTAACAGAGGCATCAACAAGCGTGGCTGGCATTACGAAGCCAAGAACAGCGATGACTGCGTTCACACGGAAAACAAGACCGCTCTTTACGGTTCACATAACTTTGTAGCCGTTTCGGGCTGCGAGCATTTCGGTATTTTCATCGACACTCCCGCATACATTCACTTTGACATCGGCTACACCGACCCCGATGTTATGACCATCGACATTCACAGCACCGACGCTGCCGTTTACTTTATTGCAGCGGACGATATAAGCACCGTTGTGCGGGAATTCCGCCAGCTTATCGGCAAAAGCTATATCCCTCCCCTGTGGGCTTTCGGCTATCAGCAGAGCAGATGGGGCTACAAGTCCGCAGACGATATAAGGGAAGTCGTGGAAAACCACCGTTCTTCGGGCATTCCCCTTGACGCTGTTTATATGGACATTGACTATATGGACGGTTACAGGGATTTTACCGTGGACAGCGTAAATTTTCCAGAGTTTGACAAGTTCGTTTCCGAAATGAAGGAAAATAATATCCACCTTGTCCCCATAATCGACGCAGGCGTTAAGATAGACGAAAACTATGACGTTTACCGTGAAGGCGTGGAGAACGGCTATTTCTGCAAACGTGAGGACGGTTCCGATTTCGTTGCGGGCGTATGGCCGGGAAGGACACATTTCCCCGATTTCTTTATGCCCGAAGCAAGAAAATGGTTCGGCGAAAAATACCGCCGCCTGACCGACCTGGGCATTGACGGCTTCTGGAACGATATGAACGAGCCCGCTATCTTCTATTCCGAAGAAGGTCTGAAGGAGGCTATGGAACAGGTTGACCGTCTGAAGGGCGAAAATCTGGGCATTGACAGCTTCTTTGAGCTGACAGGAACCGTTGCGGGTATCTCCAACAATGTCAAGGACTACGACCGCTTCTATCACACCGTTGACGGAGAGAAAATTCCCCATTCCAAGCTGCACAACCTTTACGGAATGAATATGACAAAGGCGGCTGCGGAGGCTTTCGAGCGTTTTGAGCCGAGCAAGAGAATGCTTATGCTTTCCCGCTCGTCCTATATCGGAATGCACCGTTACAGCGGCATTTGGACGGGAGATAACTGCTCCTGGTGGTCGCACCTGCTCATGAGCATAAAGCAGATGCCCTCTCTGAATATGTGCGGCTTTCTGTACACAGGCTCCGACGTGGGCGGCTTCGGAAACGACACCACTCCCGACCTGCTCATGAGATGGCTGGAATTCGCCGTTTTCACCCCTCTTATGCGTAACCATTCCGCCGCAGGAACGAGAGATCAGGAGGTCTACCGTTTCAGAAATTCTGCGGCATTTGCAAATATTATCCGCCTGAGATACCGACTTATCCCCTATCTTTACAGCGAATTCGTGAAATCCGTCCTGAACGACGATATGTATTTCCGTCCGCTGGCATTTGATTTTCCCGATGACAGCATTGCCGTTGGCATTGAAGATCAGCTTATGGTGGGAAATTCGGTCATGATAGCACCCGTTTACGAGCAGAACGCACGGGGACGCATAGTTTACCTCCCCGAGGAAATGCTGAGAGTGAAGTATCTCCCCGACGGTTCCTATGAAACACGGGTAATGCCCAAGGGTCACAGCTATGTCAGCGCAGAGCTTGACGAGGTGGTGTTCTTTATCAGAAAGGGACACTTTATCCCGCTGGCAGATTCCGCAAATTCCACCGCTGAGCTTAATATGAAAAAGCTTACCCTGCTGGGCTATCTGGATTATAAGGCAAACTATCTTATGTATTCCGATGACGGCGAATC
>JAEDOB010000261.1 GCA_016302225.1 Oscillospiraceae bacterium
TTTTCCTTGAGGGTCGTTCCCGTTTCCACAATATCCACAATAGCATCGGACAGGTCAAGCAGCGGTGCAAGCTCAACACTTCCCTCTATCTTGACAATTTCAACGTCCATGCCCTGCTTCTCAAAATATGAACGTGCAACATTGGGATATTTCGTTGCGATAGTCTTGACGTTATGTCCCGAATAGAAATCACGTCCCTTAGGACCCGCCAGAGCAAAACGGCATTTTCCGAAGCCCAGGTCAACCAGCTCGAAGAACTTTCCGTTCATCTCCATAATAGTGTCCTTGCCCACAACGCCAATGTCGCACACACCATGCTCAACATATGTAATAACATCATTTGCCTTTGCGAGAACCGCTTCAATGGTATCGCCAACGGGAAGAATGAGCTTTCTGCCCTTGTCCCTGACAGCTGTGCAGTCGTAACCGATCTTGTCCAGCAGATCGACGGTCTTATTCTCCAGCCTGCCCTTTGTAAGAGCAATTCTCAGACGTCTGTTTTCATTCTGCATTTCTGCCGCCTCCGATCTCTATGGTCTTAACGCTGTCCGAAACAACGATAACCTTTGAAATATGCTTTTCATCTGCATAAGCAAGAACATCATCAAGCTTATCAAATACGGCATTTTCAACTACCATTCCCTGTGAAATGAGCTTGTCCGCTTCTTTGATAGCCTCTGTTTCGTAACCGTCCTCGCCGAAAACAACGGCATCGGCGGGTTCAAGATGTATTTCCTGCTTAGCTGACATTACCTTTGCAACAGCGTCAACATTTACAGCAAAGCCCGTCGCAGGCAGATCCATGCCGAATTCCTTTATAAGATGGTCATACCGTCCGCCCGAAAGAACATTATCTCCGAAGCCCTGCAGATAGCCCTTCATAACAATTCCCGTGTAATAATCCAGCTTGTTTACGATACCCAGGTCAACGGAAATTTTGCCGTTATGACCAAGCTTTGCAAGCTCCTTGTATATCCAATGGAGAGATGAAAGGATCTCGTCGGTCTTGTCGTCGCTGATAAGCTGTGCAGCCTTTTCAAAGACCTCTTCTCCGCCGAAAAGACGGGGCAGCTGTTTCAGAGCGTTCGTGACCTCATTGTCGCCAATGCTGTCAAGCAGATCATTCAGCGCAGGATAGTTCTTCACTTCAATAAGTCTGCGTATCTCCTCAACCGTGTCATCATCAGTCCCAAGACGGGAAACAAGCTCCTTAAAGAACCCGATGTCACCGATCTCCAGACGGAATTTCTCATTATCGCAGGAGGACAGCACCTCAACAGCAGTGGTAAGTACTTCAAGGTCAGCCCTCTTTGAGGACGAACCAATAAGCTCAATTCCGCTCTGCAATATTTCGTCGCTTCTTCCCCTCATAGCGGGCTTCATTCTGAAAACGCTCTGACTGTAAAACAATCTCAGGGGCATTATCTGGTCTTTAAGTCTTGTGGCAACAACTCGTGCAATAGGCATTGTAGTGTCGGGTCTGACAACCATCAGCCTGCCCTTGCCGTCCACAAGCTTGTACATACTTTCCTGGGGATAATAAATAGAGTTCAGGTCAAAAACATCGTAAAATTCCAAACCGGGGGTAACTACCTCTCTGTAACCCTTTGACTTGAAAATGTTATACAGCTTTTCTTCAACGCTGCGTCTTGCCGAGCAGTCCTCGAGAATAATATCTCTGGTACCCTCGGGAGTGATAAGGTCAAATTTCTTCATTCTAATCTCCAATCTATATTCACTTTAGTGTAGTAACACAATGTTGTGATATTATAGTATCACAACATTTGCAAAAAGTCAAGCTAAAATAATGACATCTGGTCTGTTTTCGGCAATTTAGACAAAGCCCCGCAATTTTCCAGTGCCTCGATTACCGATTTTGTAGCACCGCTCCTCTGCTGCAGCTCCTCAATGGAAAGCAGCTCGCCCTGCTGAACAGCGTCATAAATAAATCCCGCAGCCGCTTCACCGACGCCCGCTATGGAACAGAACGGCAGCCTTATCTTACCGTCCTCGATAAGATATTTCGTAGCATGGGACTTGTAAATGTCCACGGGAAGGAACTCAAAGCCCCTCTGCAGCATTTCATTGATTATCATCAGCATATCGTAGGTGCCGCTTTCCTTTGCCGAACGGTCATTGCCCTTCTGTTTAAGCTCAGTCATTTTCAGACGGACAGCCGCTTTTCCCAGCATTGCCGTTTCAGCGTCAAAATCGCCCCCTCGGACGGTAAATACAGTCGCATAAAATTCCAGCGGCTTGTAAACCTTATACCAGCCCAGACGCATTGCCGCAATAACGTATGCCGCAGCGTGTGCCTTCGGGAACATATACTTTATCTTTAAACAGCTGTCAATGTACCATTCGGGAACGTTGTTGTCACGCATGGTCTGCTTCATTTCCTCGGTAAGCAGCTTGGGAGCCTTACCCTTTCGGGTTATCTCCATAATTTTAAAGGACAGCTTCGGGTCAACGCCGTGATAAATAAGGTAGGTCATAATGCTGTCACGGGTTCCGATAACGTCGGAAATGGTGCAGATCTTGTCCTTGATAAGCTCCTGCGCATTTCCCAGCCAAACGTCCGTACCGTGGGAAAGTCCCGAGATCTGCAACAGGTCGGAGAAACGCTTAGGCTGACATTCCACCAGCATTCCTCGAACAAAGGGCGTACCCATTTCGGGAATAGCAAGCGTTCCCGTTTCGCTGTCGATAGCTTCGGGAGTAACACCCAGCGCTTCGGGAGATGTGCAAAGGCTTATGACCTTTTCATCGGCAGGCCAAACGTCCTGTACCTTTATACCCGTCAGATCTTCAAGATGCTTGTACATTGTGGGAACATCGTGTCCCAGCTCGTCAAGCTTCAAAATGGTATCATGCAGCGAATGGAAATCAAAGTGCGTCGTAACAATATCCGACTTGAAATCCTCCGCAGGGTGCTGAACGGGAGTAAAATCGTAAACATCGTAATTTGACGGGATAACGACCATTCCGCCGGGGTGCTGACCCGTGGTTCTCTTAACGCCCGTGCAGCCTATGGTAAGCCGCCTTTCCTCTGCTGCGCTGACGTGCTTGTCCCGTTCCTCCATATAATGCTTAACATATCCGAACGCAGTCTTGTCGGCGACCGTACCGATAGTTCCCGCCTTAAATACGTTGTCCTGACCGAAAA
>JAEDOB010000262.1 GCA_016302225.1 Oscillospiraceae bacterium
GGGTAGAAATATATACCTAACTCAAATTACGCTCAAAGTAATATTATTTTTGTCGTTTACTATAGAATTGTCGATTTAATCAGCAGTTTCTTAAAAATTGCATGGGACTGCTTGCAGCGGGCAGTCCTTTGTTTATTTAAAAGAAAAATCTTGATTTTCGGCGCAATATGTGTTATAATGAAAAATAAATCATTTTTAGGGTAAAGGGTGTGTGATATTTATGATGAAAAATAGTGAACCTGTCTGTACAATAGACGCTTTAATACAGAAAATTCTTGACGGCGACCGTCAGTATGACCTGAGCAAGATTATTTCCGCTTACGAATTTGCGGCAAAGGCTCATGCAAATCAGGTGCGCTCCTCGGGCGAGCCGTACATTACACACCCGCTGGCGGTTTCCTTTATCCTGCTGGAGCTGGGTATGGACACGGACACCATCTGTGCGGCCATGCTCCACGATGTTGTTGAGGACACGGACGCTACCTTAGAGGATCTGAAAAAGCTGTTCGGCACAGATGTTGCCATGCTGGTTGACGGCGTTACAAAGCTGGGAAAAATTCCGCTTTTCACAAAGGAAGAGCAGCAGGCGGAGAATGTCCGCAAGATACTGCTGGCTATGTCACAGGACATTCGTGTTATCATCATAAAGCTTGCCGACCGTCTGCATAATATGAGGACGCTGCATTTCCGTCCCGCCCACAAGCAGAGAAATACCGCTCTGGAAACTATGAATATCTATGCGCCCATTGCCCACCGTCTGGGAATACGTTCCATAAAGGACGAGCTGGAGGATCTGTCCTTCCGCTACCTTGACCCTTATGCTTACGGCGAAATTGAGCAGATGCTTAACAAGCGAAAGGATCAGCGTGAGGCGTTTATCCGTTCCATAAAAGAAAAGATTGAAGCACGTCTTACGGAAGAAGGATTTCCCGAAAATATGCAGATAGACGGTCGTGTTAAGAGCGTTTACGGCATCTATAAAAAGGCATATGTTCACGGGAAAAATTTCGAGGAAATCTATGATAAATATGCGGTGAGAATAATCGTGAATACCGTTGCGGAGTGCTATAATGCGCTGGGCGTTATCCACGATATGTACAAGCCTATCCCAAACCGTTTCAAGGATTACATTTCAACGCCTAAGCAGAATATGTATCAGTCTTTGCACACCACCGTTCTCGGTCGTGAGGGAACGCCCTTTGAGGTGCAGATAAGGACCTGGGATATGCACTACACCGCCGAGTACGGTATCGCCGCACATTGGAAATACAAAGAAGGCATAAACGGCAAGGACAAGCTGGAAGGCAGGCTTGCGTGGATTCGTCAGATAATCGAAGCACAGCAGGAAACCGACGATGTTGAGGAGATAGTCCGCACCATCAAGAGCGACCTTGCCCCCGAGGACGTGTTCGCATTTACGCCCAAGGGTGATATGATCTCACTGCCGCTGGGGGCAACTATCGTGGATTTTGCCTATGCTATCCACACGGCTGTGGGACATAAAATGACGGGCGCAAAGGTTGACGGAAAGCTGGTTTCTCTCGATTATCAGATAAAAACGGGCGAAATTGTTGAAATTATCACATCGAAAAATCCCGACCATGCGCCTAACCGTGCGTGGCTGGAAATCGCCAAGACAAACGAGGCTAAATCAAAGATACGTTCATG
Source organism: Oscillospiraceae bacterium (assembly GCA_016302225.1). Classification (GTDB taxonomy): domain Bacteria; phylum Bacillota; class Clostridia; order Oscillospirales; family Ruminococcaceae; genus UMGS1889. The sequence goes on from JAEDOB010000262.1 coordinate 1,669, forward strand.
GTTCAAAAAGGAACGCCGTGAGGAAAATATCATTCAGGGCAAGGCTGAGGTGGAAAAGGAGTTCAAGCGGAATTTTATCCGTGTTCCCGAAGAAAAGCTGGCAGAGTTTTTGTCCGATGATATGAAGCGTCACAACTGCGCAACGCTGGACGATTTCTATGCAGCTGTGGGCTACGGCGGCATTATCCTTTCCAGAATGATGCAGCGTTTAAAGGACAATTACACGAAGCATTATATGGACAAGGAGGTCACCGAGCAGCCCCTTGAAATTCCCGCATACAATCCCTCAAAGCACGGCGGGGACATTATTCTGGACGGTCACAACAGTATTCTCGTAAAATATGCTCAGTGCTGCAACCCGCTCCCCGGTGATGAAATTGTTGGGTTTACCACAAAGGGACACGGAATTTCCGTCCACAAAAAGGACTGCATAAATTATCAGTCTGCGCTGAAAAATAACATCGAGCTGGGCAGATGGCACCCGCTTAAATGGGAGGACAGCGCAAAGAAGCAGAGCAATGCGACCTATCGTGCGACGCTGGATATTGTTGCGGAGGACGGAAACGGTCTTATTGCAAATGTGGCTGCGGTAATGGCGGAGATGCACGTTCCCATCACGGAAATGAATGCCAAGGAGCTGAAAAACGGCAATGCAAATATGATAGTCACCGTAAGCATTGCAGGCGTGGAGCAGCTTAACAATATCATTTCAAAGATAAAAAGGATCCACGGCATAACCTCCGTTGACAGAACGGGAAAATAGCGAAAGGAATTATAATATGGAATTATTCACTTTTGATAATATGGGACCCTTCGGGGTAAACTGCTATGCGGTGGTTTCCGAGAAGAAAAACGCCGTTTTGATTGATGCCCCCTGCAACGCTGACGGCATCATTTCTATGATGAATGAGAACGGTTTTACGCTGAAAAAGGTGCTGCTTACTCACGGTCACTGCGACCATATCGGTGCTGCTGCGGAGCTTCGGGAAAAGACGGGCTGCGAAATTTACATTCACAGAAATGATGCGGAGAAGCTGACAAATCAGAACTCCAATCTCACAACTTATTTCCATCTGCCGCCCGTTGACGAGGTGACAGACCCAGTTATTTTAAGCCACGGCGACACTGTGACTTTGGACGAACTGACCTTCAAGGTAATGCTCACGGCGGGGCACACCAGCGGTTCCGTGTGCTACCTTATTGACGATATTATTTTCAGCGGGGACACGCTTTTCAGACTTTCCGTGGGCAGAACAGATATGCGGGACGGCAGCTTCCCGACGCTGAAAGCCTCCCTTGAAGCCCTTGCCGCTTTGGACGAAAAGCCCGATTATGTGGTGTTCCCGGGACACGGCGACCCCACAAGGCTGTCCTACGAAAAGGAAAACAACGCATTTATGCAGGAGAACGGCGGCTATGACCATATGCTTTAAGGGCACTGCCTGCAAGTACGAAATTGAAGCGGTAATGAAGCTTTTTAT
>JAEDOB010000263.1 GCA_016302225.1 Oscillospiraceae bacterium
AGCGTCTTATCCGCCTTTTCATCGGGGAAAACGCTGCTCTGAAAGTGCCATTTGAACAGGGGAGTATTGTTCACAACGTCAACCTCGGCATAGTCCCGCCACTGCCCTTCATGACCTCTTATCTCCTGTTTCAGCTTTAGTCGGACTATTTCCTTTTCTGCAATCTTATGACCGCAGTATGGACATTTTGTCACGGAGCTGTCATAGAGGACGAACCATTTTTGTTCGCAGGACGGGTTTGAGCAATGGTGCAGCAGATCCCACGTCTTAACAAGTCCCCGCTCCCATTCCATAGCCGTTGGACGGTATTCGGGATTGTGCAGACCGTCCACAAAGGTTCGCAGAAACAGCTTTTCGAGGATAGGCCCCAGGTCCTTGATGGTAACATACAGATCTTTGGGACGGTTTGACGTATCATTGGGATTTTCGATAAATGTCGCCTTTGGTCCCAGAGCAAGATAATCGTCATTTTCCGCAGAATCCATATCATAAATTTTCGGTCCGATAAGCGGGTGACGGAGGAACAAATACTCGTATATCAGCACCCCCAGCGCATGAAGGTCGGTGTAGCTTGAAGGGGAAACACGTTTTGGGTCGTCCATTTCAAGATTCAGAGATTCCAGAACCTCGGGAGCGATATATCCCCTTGTTCCCGCAACCTCGGGGGGATAAAGCCCGGGAACCACCAGCGAATCAATGTCGATAACAACGCAGTTTCCCGTTTTTGGGTCGATAAGCACATTGTTGTTGGACAGATCGGAATGCGCCAGCCCCGCCTGATGAAGCCGCCTGATGGAACGGGCAAGCAGCAGGGACATCTGCATCATAGAACGCAGATCGCCCAGCTCGTGAGGGGCAAGATAACGCCTGTTTTTCGAGGTGAACCAGTTGCTTTTCTTGTCCTTGCCCTTTAGGTTTATGACGGGGGAGGAGGATTCATCGAAGAAAAAGCTTTTCGGGTATGTGGGGCAGACAATACCGAATTCGGGGTCCACCACAATGCCCGTAGGCCAGCAGAACCGTCCCGCAAAATAGGCAGCAATGCGCTCGTCATTGCCCTTTGCGCCGCCCTTTGACTCGGGGAGAGTGGGGTTATATCGGGAGATTATGGCTTCGATACGGGATTGGATATTGGGGTCGGCGGCGTCCTCGGGGTCGTTGAAAAACTGCACCACATAGGACTTATCGGGGGCAAAATAGGTGTATTTCATACCGCCCCTCGGTGGATTGTCGGTAATGACGTAGGGTATCTTTTTGCCGCTTGAAAGGGTAGCTTCGGCAAGCTTGTCAGCCATTTGCGTCACCCGCCTTTTCGGGTAATATCACCATAAGCGTCCTGTCGTCGAAGGAACCTCTTTTCAGGTAAACGTCCAGCCAGCGGCAGAGTTTTTCGGCTGAATTTCCCGACAATTCAGAGAGATTTCCCTCGCTTTTGGGCGGGTCGGGGAGATTTGCTTTCATATCCCACAGCTTGTCAATGGAAATGCCCGACTTTTCCGCCGTGCCCTCGGAATATGCAATGGCGTAGGACACGTCCTTGTCGTTCACCCAGCTGTTGGGCTGAATGTCGGGGACAATTTCGGAAGATGTTTCTCCCGACGGCTTGGGGATAATGCCGTTCATCATCAGGTCAAGATAAAGATTAAGCATTTTGGGGGAATTTGGAAAATAGTCGTCCGCAACGCCGTCTGACATAAGCATTACCGCAGAACGCTTTGAACGCCTAAGCTTTGTCCTTGACTGAACGGCGGCGGGAGTGCGCATTTTGGGAGATGTCAAAAACTCCGTTTCCCCCGAAAAATCGCCGCTGTCGGGGATACCCAGAAGGGTCAGGGCACTGCTGTACGGTTCATCTGCACTGACGGAGCAAACCATTCCGTCCCCCGCCTGAATTGCGATGGAAAGCTGCTCGCCGTTATCCAGCGGAATCACGGAGCAGGTCACCAGAGTGCAGGCAAAATCGGAAAGCTTCATCTCACCGCCTGCCGAAAATTCGGGGTTATCCTTGCGGCTCTCAAACTCCCTTTCGACGGCTTCGCAGGCGTGGATAAACGCTGTCTGCATTATCTCCGTAAGCTTGGTGCAGGCGGAGATGAATTCGGGGCTGTCAAGGGGAAGGGAGAGCTTTTCGGAAAGCCCGTCGGTCTGTCCCGCAGCCAGAAAATTGTCCCTGACTTCGTTCACAAATGAGGTACACGCCGCCTTTGCGCCTATCCTCGAAAAACGCTTTGAGCCTGCTCCGTCGGAAACTGCGCCGATTATCCAGCCGCCAATTTCGGCAGCTTCAAACCAATCGTCGCAGTTGGAACCGTCGTGCTTGTGCTTTTTCCCTCGGACACGGGCGGCGGTAACGGAATAATCGCTGTATTTTTCGCAGAATTCCTTATATTCGGGAAACGGCTCGGGTGCTTCGGGAACGGGTGTGTATCTCCACATAGAAGCGGTGTGCGCAGTGACCTCCCCATCGGTAAGGGGGACGTTATTTTCGATATTATCCGACAAGAATATCACTCCTTATTATAGTGTTACGGAACAATAACAAAGCCCTGGGGAGGAGGCGGCAGCTCGATATTTGCGCCGGGCTTTGCGTCCAGGCTCTTGGAGGACATTTTGATGGAGCTGGAAACCCATGTAAAGAACTGCGCCAGATCGCCTGCGGACAGGTTATTCATCATAAGCACGCACTCGGTCAGCTCCTTTAAAACGGTAGTGTCCGCATATGCGCCCGCAGCACAGGCGATTATGTTTGCGGGGTGAGTTGCTTTCAGCTCCTCGGCGGCGGGACGCCAATCATCGGTAGGTGCGCCGTCGGTGAGAATGAATACCAGCGGTTTCCAGTCGCCCTTTTGTGTTTCGGTGGATTTTCTGACTTCGTTTCTGATACAGTCGGCAAGGAGGGAGAGTGCCGCACCAAAGGCAGTTGCGCCGCCTGCGGATATCTGCGGCTCCTTGAAAAGCATAAGCTCGGTCAGGGGTGTGACCTGTCTTGCCTGAGAGTTAAAGGTGATTACCGAAAGATAGGCGGTTTCAAGTGCCTGAGGGTCACCCCTAAGCTCGGAGATAAGAGCTTTTACGCCCTGCTTGACCGCTTCGATAGGGTCGCCCGACATGGAGCCTGAGGTATCG
>JAEDOB010000264.1 GCA_016302225.1 Oscillospiraceae bacterium
TCTGCGTAAGAAATGTTTCTCCCAGACCGATGATCGCAGGGATATTCATATTCCTTGCCAGGATTGCCGTGTGGGAATTTGAAGAACCGAAAGCTGTAACAAAGGCAAGCACCTTATCCTTATCAAGCGATACGGTCTCGCTGGGAGCCAGATCGTCCGCACATATCATTACCTTTTCGTAACTCAGACGTTCCTCCTTTTCGCAGCCGCTCAGACAGGCTATAAGCCTGTTGGAAATGTCGTGAACGTCAGCGGCTCTTGCCCGCATATAGCTGTCCTCCATAGAGGAAAACATCTCCGCAAAATTGTCAGATGTGACTGCTACGGCATATTCCGCATTCACATTCTGCCCTTTTATCATTTCTGTTATGGCGTCGTTATAATCGTCGTCTTCGAGCATCATCATATGGATCTCAAAGATCTGAGCATTTGCTTCACCCACTTCTTTAAGCGCCTTTTCATAGATGTCCCGAAGCTGTGAGGAAGCCCTTTCCTTTGCAGCTGCAAGACGGGCAAGCTCTTCATCGACGTTTTCGATCTTTATCCGCTTTACCTGAACATCCTGCCGCTTGAAAACGGAAATCCTGCCGATGGCTATTGCGCCGTAAACGCCTTTTCCCTGATATTTTGTCATAAGTCTCATCTCCTTCCTTATAATACGCTGAGACAGCTTGTTACAGATTTTTCTCCAGAAAGCTTCTCATTTCTTCAATTGCGGCAGCTTCATCGCCGCCGTCTGCCGTTACGGTAATGGTATCTCCGCATTTTACTCCCAGCCCCATAAGAGCCATAAGCTTTGCTGCGCCAACGGTTTTTTCCCCTTTGGTTATGGTTATCTCGCTGTCAAGTGCTTTTGCTGTTTTTGCCAGCATACCTGCGGGTCTTGCGTGGATACCAAGCTCGTCCTTGATGGTGTAGGTGAATGATCTCATAGTTTTCATTTCCTTTCTTTATTTTATCTTAATGATCTTATCCCCGGCCCAAACTTGTTCCGATGGGATAGCTTCTACCGAGTTATAATCATCGGTATTACATATTATCATAGGGGTCGTGAGCTGATAACCTTCATTACGGATACCGTCAAGGTCAAAGGATATAAGCAGGTCGCCCTTGTGTATCTCCTGTCCTTCTGTCACGTGAGCTTCAAAAAAACTGCCTCCAAGCTTTACTGTGTCAATGCCGATGTGGAGCAGTATTTCACAGCCCTCGTCCGAAACAAGGTTTATGGCGTGTTTTGTATCAAACACCATTTCCACCTTGCCGTCACAGGGAGAATATAGCCTGCCTTCCGAAGGTTCAACAGCAGCGCCTTCGCCCAGCGCCTTAGAGGAAAATGCTTCGTCATTTACATCTTGAAGAGCCACAAATCTTCCGTTCATATGGGAATAGAGTGTTATAGACTTTGTTTCAGGTTTATCATTTTTCTCGGGAGCAGGCTCGGAAATTATCTCATCTTTCAGGATATTGTCAACATTTTCTGCCTTAGGGCTGTCCAGGAAATCCTCAAGATCAGATTTCACAACGGATACCTGAGGACCGTAAATTATCTGTATACCATTGCCCTTGTGAATTACTCCCGAGGCACCGCTTTCTTTAAGAAGATCGTCCCGCACCTTTGCAGGGTCATTCACAGTTATTCTGAGACGTGTTGCACAGCAGTCCACATCGGAAAGATTTTCTTTCCCGCCCAGCCCTTTCAGTATAAGCGCACTTATTCTGTCGGAGCTGCCGCTTGTCTTTTCGGCGTTTTTTTGTCTGTCATTCATATCCTTTCGGGTGTAGAGCTTTGTTTCTTCATTATCAGATTCTCTGCCGGGAGTTTTCAGGTCAAGTTTTGTTATCATAAGGTAGAACACATAGTAATAAACAACGGCATAAACCAGTCCCACAAGGATTATCCATATCCAGTTTGTCTTTTGATTTCCCTGCAATATACCGAACAGGGTCAGGTCAATAGCGCCGCCCGAAAAGGTCATTCCCACTCCTACATTGAAAATGTGCATAAGCATATAAGAAAGGCCTGCCAGAACACAATGAACTGCATACATCACGGGAGCAACAAAAAGGAAGGTAAATTCCAAAGGTTCCGTAATTCCCGTCAGCATAGATGTCAGAGCGGCAGATAGCAGCAGACCGCCCACCGCCTTTTTCTTTTCGGGTCTTGCAGCTCTGTACATTGCAAATGCGGCGGCAGGGAGACCGAATATCATAAACGGGAATTTTCCCGACATAAACCTTGTGGCAGAAACGGAGAAATGCTCTGTTGATTTTGAAGCCAGTTCTGCAAAGAAGATATTCTGAGCGCCCTGAACCGTCACACCGTCAATTATCATTGAACCGCCAAGCTCTGTCTGCCAGAAGGGCATATAGAACACGTGGTGCAGGCCGAAGGGAATAAGCGCACGTTCGATAATACCGTATATCCACGTTCCCGCATAGCCCGACGCCAGAACAAGCTGACCCAGATATGCAATTCCGCTCTGTACCACAGGCCATATATAGAACATTGCAATTCCCACAATGAGGTAAACAACGCTTGTGATTATGGGCACAAATCTTGTGCCGCCGAAAAAGGATAACACCTGCGGAAGTTCTATCTTATAAAAGCGGTTGTGCAGGGCGGCAACTCCAAGTCCGACGATAATACCGCCGAATACGCCCATCTGGAGCGTTGTGATGCCGAGGGAAGTTGTTGTGGAGTTTGCCGCCATTGCCTCTGAGCCGCCACTTGCGGATATCAGAGTGCTGATTGCTGTATTCATTATCAGGTATCCGATAGCACCCGAAAGAGCGGCGACCTCCTTTTCTTTTTTTGCCATACCGATAGCAACGCCCATTGCAAACAGCAAAGCCAGATTGTCGAATACAATGCTGCCTGTTTTGCTCATAATGTCCAGAATGGTGTAGAGTATGCCGCCTTCTCTGATGACTTCTGTCAAGCCGTATGTTTCCAGCGTGGTTGGGTTTGTGAAGGAGCTTCCTATGCCCAGCAGCAGACCTGCAACGGGAAGCAGAGCTATGGGAAGCATAAAGGAACGTCCAACTCTCTGCAAAACTCCGAATATTTTATCTTTCATAGATGATATCTCCTATCTTACGGTTCTGATTTTTCAGACAAAG
>JAEDOB010000265.1 GCA_016302225.1 Oscillospiraceae bacterium
CAGCAGTTTTACGGAATGATAGACACCGTTATCGTCGGACGGCAGATAGGCGTTGACGCTATTGCCGCCGTGGGTGCGACCACATACATCTCCAACCTGATAATCGGCTTTATGTCGGGGCTGACCAACGGCTTTGCCATCATCACAGCAAAGCATTTCGGGGCGTCGGACTTTGAGCGGCTAAGACGTGCCGTCGGCGGAACAATCCTGCTGGGGCTTTTGGTATCGGCAATATTTACCGTTGTCAGCATGATATTTTTAAAGGATTTTTTGCATCTGCTAAACACTCCCGCAGATATTTTCGATACCTCATACAGCTACATTTCCATAATCCTCACCTTTATGACCACGGCTATGCTTTACAATATGGCTGCGGGCATTCTCAGGGCGGTGGGGGACAGCCTTACGCCGCTGCTGTTCCTGATGTTCTCGTCATTTCTGAATATCGTCCTTGACCTGCTTTTTATGGCAAAGCTGGGAATGGGCGTTGAGGGTGCGGCGTATGCTACCGTTATCTCCCAGACGGTTTCGTTTATACTCTGCTGCGTTTACATCGTAAAAAAATTCCCCTTTATCCTGCCGGGCATAAAGGAGCTGAAAATTACCGCTCACGAGGCAATGGAGCTGCTTTCTATGGGACTTTCCATGGCACTCATGTTCTCCATCGTGGAGATGGGCTCCCTGGTTTTGCAGAGGGCGATCAACCGTTTCGGAACGGACACTATCGCCGCACACACCGCCGCAAGAAAGCTCAGCAGTATACTTATGCTGCCCTTTTCCGCATTGGCATCGGCAAGTGCCACCTATTGCAGCCAGAATCTCGGCGCAAAAAAGACCGAGCGTATCGGCAAGGGCGTGAAAAGTGCCATATTTATCGGATTTCTTTGGTCTGCGGCAGTCGTTTTCGTGGGATTTGTCCTTGCAGAGCCTATAATCAAGCTGATAACGGGCACGGACGATGAATACATTATCGGCACAGCGTCTATGTATATGCGGGTGAACACGCCGTTCTATCCCATACTTGCCGTGCTCAGCATTACCAGAAGCTCTCTGCAGGGCATCGGAAGGAAGGCTGTTCCCATATCAAGCAGCATTGTGGAGCTTATAGGAAAGGCTGTGGCGGCGTTTGTGCTGACACCTGCTTTGGGATATTTCGGAGCAATGATCTCCGAGCCTATTGTGTGGGCGTTTATGACGATCATACTTTCCGTAGGCTATCTGACCGAGATAAAGAAGCTGAATGCTTCGGTAAGTGAAAATATTGTCACGGAGGGAAAACCTGATGAAGCATATTAAAATTGAAAAGGTTCCGAAATGGGCGTTGTTTTTGTTCTGCCTGCTGTGTGCGGCGGGGAGTGCGGTTGCACTTGTTTTTGGGAGAAAAAAGAAAAATATAAAATGACAGCGGCTTTTTTGAATTTTTTCTTGACTTTACCGCAGTTTTTTTATATAATTATATACATATTTAGGAAAATACTGATTAATGGGTGTTCCCCCGCCTTCGGCGGGGGAACACCCACACAGATACGTCACTCAGGCAGCAAGAATAATTAGTCCGTACTCAACAACTGCCCAAAGGGCAGTTGTTGGCTGAAAATCCTGTAAAACAGGATTTTCAGCGGCACAAATCAAAGATTTGTGCCGTACTACCTGATTAATGTCTGCTTTTACCGCCGCTAACGGGCGGTAACAGACATTAATTAAACTGTTGATTTAATCAGTGGTTCCTTAAGAAAAAGGGGTAAAAAGCATGAAAAAAATAGCAGCGTTTTGTGCCGCATTGCTTATGGTAACGACAATGTTCTCAGGCTGCGCACAAAAGGAAAATACAGATACTAAGGTATCGACAGCAGATTCTGTTTCTGAACAGGGTAAAAATTCAGGTTCCAAAGCTCAGAATTCCAAGGATAATAAGGAGGACTCACCGCAGGAGCAGAAGGTTGAAAAGCTTGTCACAAAAATAACGTCATTTAATTCCAACGGAACAGTCGATGTCGTGCGTGAGTACATCTATGATGCAAACGATAATAAAACTGAAGAAGTTTGTTATTCCTCCGACGGAACTGTGGTTGGTCGTACGGTTTACGAATTTGGAGCCAACGGAAATCCGCTGAAAGAAACTACATATGATAAAAATGAAAATATCACCTTCCTCGCCGAGCATGATCCCGACGGCAACAGGATAAGAGAGACCCGCTATACCGATGGAGAGCAAACAAGCCGAGATGAGTGGGAATATGATTCCAATGGAAATCAGATAAAATATATCACATACAATAAAGACGGAACAAGCCGTGTATGCAGCGAATACAGCTATGATGCAAACGGCAGAAGGATAAAGGAAGTCAACTATTCTGTTGACGGAACAAAATCAAGCCAACTGGAATACGCATATGACGCTGACGGAAATCAGACAAAAGACATCACATATGACTCTGACGGAAAGATCACTAACGGCTATGAATATGAATATGATAAGAATGGAAATATTGTAAAAAGCATCTTTTTAAACAGCGACGGGACCATTAAGAGCATTACAGAACACGAGTACGATTCCGACGGAAAATTAGAGAGGGAAACAGGGTATGATGCTGACGGAAATGTTAATTTCCTCCGAGAAGCCGAAAAGGATCCCAACGGAATGATCGTGAGGCGTGTCACACACATGTCCGACGGAAGGGAAAGCTATACGGAATACGAAAATGATCCCAATGGAAGAGTTTTAAAGGTATGGGCATATAATACCGAAGGGGAATTGTTCTCACACACAGAATATGCTTATGATGATCAGGACAGAGTGACAAAGGATTTAGCATATAACGCCGATGGTAAAATTATCAACGGCTGTGAAAAAGAGTATGACACTGACGGAAATGTGATCAAGGAAATACACCTTAATGGTGACGGAACGGTGTCATATTGGTATGAATACGAATACAAATAATCCGATAGATACAAATCATTGAATCGAAAGGACGAAAAACTATGGACTTCTCAAAACTTAACTTCGGCGTCGACGGTGACAGCATCACCGCAGGCGAACAGTGGTCATATCACGTTTACAAAAATCTCGGCTTCGCATCTCACTATAACGTGGGCGTGGGCAG
>JAEDOB010000266.1 GCA_016302225.1 Oscillospiraceae bacterium
CCTCGTGTTCCGTTCCTACGGGCTGCTCAATACCTTTGCGGTCTATATTCTTCCCGGAATGGTGAGCGCTTTCAATATGCTGGTAATTCGTACATATATGAACGGTCTCCCCGAGAGCCTCAGCGAGTCCGCCGAGATAGACGGCGCAGGGCATATGACCATTTTTATCAAGATCATTTTCCCTCTCTGTATGCCCGTTATCGCAACTGTCGCTCTCTTTACCGCGGTAGGTCAGTGGAACTCCTGGTTCGACGCTATGCTTTATAACCGTATGAGCGACAACCTCACCACTCTGCAGTATGAGCTTATGAAGCTTCTCAGCGCAGTTACCACCTCGGGCAAGGGACAGAACGCTCAGACTATGGAGCACGCCAGCGGTATGGTAACGCCTACATCTGTACGCGCTGCTGCTACGGTCATCACATCGCTCCCCATCATCTGTCTGTATCCTTTTTTGCAGAAATATTTCGTTGCGGGTCTTACCATCGGCGGCGTAAAGGAATGATGTTCATTAAAAGAGCTGTCCGTTCGGGCAGCTTTTTTTGGTTTTTCTATTGAAATTTTTTCTGCAGTATGATATAATATTGTATAAATGATACAAAACATTGCGGGGCGTGATGAAAAATATGATAAATTCACATAAAACTGTCGGAGTGTTCGTTTGCGGCATCGGAGGAGGATTCAAAAACGATCTTTGCCGCTCCATAAACATCGCTGCAAAAAGCTTCGGATTTAATGTGCTTATATTCAGCTTTATCGGCAGGATAGGCGCCAAATATGACGATTACGGCAGATATGAGGACAGGCTCCTCGATATCATTCCCTTTGACCGGCTCGACGGCATTATCTTTGAAAACAGCAACATCTTTACCGATGATATGAGGGAGAAAATTTACCGCCGTATCAGAAAATGCAGCTGTCCTGTTGTTGTTATAAGCGAGCCCTGCGAGGATTTTTATGAGGTTCAGTTTGACAATTACTGCGGAATTACGGAAATGGTGGGGCACTTTGCAAAGTTCCACGGATTTACAAGAATAGGCTATATGTCGGGTATCGAGGGTCACCCTGACGCTGCGGACAGGCTTCTGGCGTTTAAAGCCGCTATGAAGGAAAACGGGCTTCCCGAAGAGGGCGCAGGGATATTTCACGGGGATTTCTGGTACAGCAAGGGCGGCGAGGCGGCTGATTTCTTTATTGAAAAAGGTCTGCCCCAGGCAATAATCTGCGCCAACGATTATATGGCTATTTCCCTCTGCACAGAGCTTGAAAACAGGGGAGTCAGGGTGCCCGATGACGTTTGCATTTCGGGCTGCGACGATACATATGAAGGCAAGGTGTTTTTTCCGCGTATCACCACTATTGAAAGAAATGTTTCCGACGCCGCATTTTCCGCTTTTTCTGTTATTGATAATCTGCTGAAAGGTATTCCCCAGGAACGGACGGTCATTCTTCCCACAAAAAATCATTACGGATATTCCTGCGGCTGCAGCAGAGAGTCCCTGAGAGACGAATGTATTCAGAGAAACGGTATTCTTTCAGACACACGGACATTCAGATATTATATTTATGACACGGAAGCGGCTATGCTTGAAATGAACAGGGTCTCGGATATAGGACAGATGGCGGAGACTTTCTCTAAGTATTGCTGCAATTTCGGAGGGTTTGAGAAATTTTTCCTCTTTGCCTACTGCGATGAAAACGGGCGGGTCTCATATGAAAATGCATATGACTCTCCCACCTCCCAAACCATACCTGCCATATGGATGGACAGATACGGCACGTCGGTCCGTCCTGACGGCATTTTCCCCGTTTCCGATTTTCTACCCTGCGAGACGGGCGATGACACCGCCTGCTATTACATTTCCCACCTCCATTTCGGCAGCCATTGCTTCGGGTACAGCTCGATAAAAATGGTGTCGGTGGATCCGTTCAACGAGTTTTACAACATATGGCTTATGAATATCGCCGTTTCGCTGGAGGCTCTGCTTCATAAAAACAATATCCGTCAGCTTATGCGGGAGCTTGAAAGCGAAAGTATTCACGACAAGCTTACGGGTATGCTGAACAGGCGGGGCTTTGAAAAAAATGCTCAGACTGCCTTTGACGCTGCCCGGGAAATTCCCGGTGAGGCTGCCGCTATAGTAATTGATATGGACATGCTGAAGCACGTAAACGATGTTTACGGTCACGCTGAGGGCGATTATGCCATCAGAGCGCTGGGGCGCATTATTTCGTGCTGCTGCACTGAAAATGAGATCGCAGGACGGACGGGCGGAGACGAGTTTTATGTTTTTGCTCCCAATTATTCCGCCGGGAAGGCTGAACGGTTCCAAAGCAGGCTGACAGCGGGGCTTGATGAATTTAACCGCAGGGAAAACAAGCCCTACGTTCTGAGCGCAAGCTGCGGAATATATTTGGCGGACATTTCAAAGCACTCCTTCCTTGAGGAATTTATGAAGCGTGGAGACGAGAAAATGTACGCTGTTAAACGGGAAAGGTGTTTGGAAGCAGGCAAGGTGCGGTGATCACAAAAAAGCGGAGCCTCTGCAGATAGCAGAAGCTCCGTTTTGCGACTTTTGTACTGATTTAACAAAGGGCGGTATGCATTTTTGCTTATATGTACAAAAATGGGTCGGAGCGCAACTTTTGTTCTAAAAAAGTATTGGCAATCGGGCACAAATGTGCTATAATAAATCATACCCAACACGGATGCCCATTAAGAAGCGGCTGTTATTTGACGCTTTCGGAGGTGCCGGTCGTTCTGTAGAGCTTCTTGTACTCGGAGGGAGTACAGCCGTTAATGCTTTTGAATACTCTGTTGAAGGTGGTGAGACTTGCAAAGCCTACCTGCATTGCCACATCGGTTATGGAGCTGCCGCTTTCAAGCAGAAGAAGCTCCGCTGCCTTTACCCTGCGGCGGTTCAGAAAATTTATAAAGGTGGTGCTGCTGTATTTCTTGAATATCCTTGAAAAATGATAGGTGCTGTAGCCTGCGATGCTTGCAAGCTCCTCAAGGGTTATATCGTTTGCATAATTCTGCTCGATGTATTTAAGTATAAGTCGGAATTTGTCCGCATATTTGCCGCCGTC
>JAEDOB010000023.1 GCA_016302225.1 Oscillospiraceae bacterium
CCCCCGCTCCGATAACCATGGGACGATAGGGCATTTCCAGAACATCGGGCATATGACACGCCGCCGAAGCGTCAAGGATAGCAATATCAATGCCGTTTTTGGACGTTTCAAGCACAGTCGTCACGAGAAATCCCGCATTCAGTGCGACCGCTTCACCCGGTTCAAGATAGACCTGAACGCCGTATTTCTGCTGAATTCTGTCTATCTCGGAAATCAGCAGCGGAATATTGTACCCCGCCTTTGTGATGTGATGTCCCCCGCCGAAATTCAGCCACTTCATGCCCTTAATATAGCTGCCGAATTTTTCCTCAACATGGACAAGGGTGTTCGCCAAAGCCTCCGCACCCTGTTCGCAAAGGGTATGAAAATGCAGACCGTCCAGCATGGAAAGGCAGTCGGGGTCAAAGTTTGCAAGGGTAGTTCCCAGCCGTGAACCGGGAGCACAGGGGTCGTAAATAGGCGTGTCCTGCTCGGAATACTCGGGATTTATCCGCAGCCCCACCTGCGGACGTTTCCCAGACTTTTCTATCATCGGCACAAACCGCCTAAGCTGCGAAACGCTGTTGAACACAAAATGGTCGCATATCTCCAACAGCTCGGGCATATCCGACGGGTCATAGGCAGGCGAAAAAACGTGGTTTTCCCGTCCGAAAGGCTTTGCCATTTCCTCATAGCCCAGCTTTGCTTCGTAAAGTCCGCTGGCAGTTGTTCCGTCCAAATATTTCGCTATGAGCGGATAGCAGGAGTACATGGAAAAGCACTTCTGCGCCAGCAGTATCTTTGCACCCGTTTTTCTGCGGACGCCGTCCAGAATCTCCAAATTTTTCAGAAGCAGCTCCTCGTCCGTGATGTAACAGGGCGTGGGCAGGCTGTTTATGTCGAAATTCACCGTGTTTTCGGGCAACTTATTCACTTCCTTTTATAAATTTCTCCCCGCCAAAGACGAGGAGAAATCATTTAATGTGTGTTCCCCCCGAATTCGGCGAAAGAACACACACAAACATTATCGTTAAGCTGTAATCAGTCAACCAGCTCGGGGTCAAAGGTTTCCTTCCAGGGCAGACCCCACTTGTTAAGAGCGTCCATAAAGGGATCGGGGTCGAACTCCTCAACATTGAAAACGCCGGGCTTCTTCCACTTGCCCGTGAGAACCATCATTGCGCCGATCATTGCGGGAACGCCCGTTGTGTAAGAGATAGCCTGAGATTCTACCTCCTTGTAGCACTCCTGATGATCGCAGACGTTGTAAACATAATACTTAACGTCCTTGCCGTCCTTCTTGCCCTGCATAATGCAGCCGATGTTCGTCTTTCCGACAGTTCGGGGACCGAGAGAAGCGGGGTCGGGCAGAACAGCCTTCAAAAATTGCAGAGGAACAATCTCCATACCGTTGTAGTTAATGGGCTTGATAGATGTCATTCCCACATTTTCAAGGCATTTCAGATGTGTGAGATAGGACTGTCCGAAGGTCATAAAGAAGCGAATTCTCTTAATTCCCTTGATGTTGATAGCCAGAGATTCCAGCTCCTCGTGATGAAGCAGATACATATCCTTCTCGCCTATTTCGGGGAAATTGTACACTCTCTTTATCTCCATAGGCTTGGTTTCCACCCACTTGCCGTCCTCGATATAAGAGCCGTTTGCGGAAACCTCACGAATGTTTATCTCGGGATTGAAGTTGGTCGCAAAAGGATAGCCGTGGTCACCCGCATTGCAGTCCAGAATGTCCAGATAGTTTATCTCGTCGAAATAATGCTTTGCGGCATATGCGGTAAATACGCCCGTAACGCCCGGGTCAAAGCCGCAGCCGAGAACAGCGGTGATTCCCGCCTTTTCAAAGCGTTCTCTGTAAGCCCACTGCCAGCTGTACTCAAACTTTGCAGTGTCCTCGGGCTCATAGTTTGCCGTGTCGAGATAGTCAACCTTGCAGGCAAGGCAGGCGTCCATAATGGTCAGGTCCTGATAAGGCAGAGCAACATTTATAACGATGTCGGGCTTAAAGCTGTTGATGAGGGCAATAAGCTCGTCCACATTATCCGCGTTCACCTGAGCGGTTGAGATCTTGGTCTTTCCGCCCGACAGCTTTTCTTTAAGCTTGTCGCACTTGGATTTTGTGCGGCTTGCTATCATAATTTCCTCAAAAACCTCGCTGTTCTGACAGCACTTGTGAATAACTACGCTTGCGACACCGCCGCAGCCGATGATCAATGCTTTTCCCATAGTAAATACTACCTTTCCCCGCCGAAAATTTTCTTCATACGGCGGCATCACATAATACTATGGACATTATAACACATATGGGGAGAAAATACAATGTTTTTTATGTAAAATCTGATACGCTCTTGATTTATCCGACGGTTAATGCTATACTTATAAAAACACCGCAACTCAAATCAAGAAATTCTTCCGAAAATGCTGTATAATAAATATAAAGCAGTAAAGGAGCTGACAAAATTGAATGAATGGCACAGATACGTCCAAATTATCGTGGACGAGATAGACAGCTGCATCAAGCAAAAGCGGGACGAAGCATTGACACTTTCCCGACTTTCCGAACGTTTGGGATATTCGGAGTATTACGTTTCCCGAAAATTCCGTGAAATATCGGGAATGAGCTTTCGTGACTATCTCCGAAACAGAACCCTTGCATTTGCGCTGAAGGAAGTCGCCGACAGTTCCAAAGGCTTTCTTGAAATTGCCGTGGACTTCGGCTTTTCATCTCAGGAAGCATTCACACGGGCATTCAAGGACGCTTACGGCGTCACCCCCGGCGAATATCGGAAAAATCCCGCACCCGTAGCCCTTCGCACTGTCTTAACGCCCTTTGACTGCTACTTATCGGATATTGGAGGAACAAGCATGACAAACGACATTAAGATTTATTTTGTAACTATCCCCGCCCACAAATATCTTCATATCAGAAACTACGAAAGCATCGGATATTGGGACTTCTGGCAGAAACAAAGCAAAATTCCCGGGCAGGACTGCGAAACTATCTGCAATCTGCTGAACAACATCAAAGGCAAGCTTGACGACGAGGGCGGCACGGAAGCCAACAGCGGCAGCGGACAGCTTATGGCATTCATCAACGAGCCTACGGGCAGGATATGCAGCTGGGGAATTCCCCTTGCGGAAAGCTACGGCGTCCGACTTCCCGCCGATTATTCGGGAGAAATTCCCGAGCAGATGCAGCTAATGTACGTCCCCGAGGGTGAATATATCGTCTTTGAGCACGGTCCCTTTGACTATGAAACGGAAAATGAAGCCGTCGAGCGGAAGATAGAAGAAGCAATGAAAAGCTTCGACTACGAAAAATCGGGCTATAAGCTTGACACGACTCAGGGCAGAGTGTTCTATTTCTACCACGACTGCAAGCGTTTCTGGAAATATGTCCGACCTGTCATAAAAGCAAATTAACCTACTGCTGTCCTTCGCAAAAACGAAGGGCAGTTTTTTTGACAAAATAAAAAGCGGAACGAAGCAAAAGCCTCGTTCCGCAGCGGTTGACAAGCAAAAATTACTTATCCTGATGCTCTTCGATATATTTAACAATATCGCCGACTGTCTTGATGCTCTCAACAGCTTCATCGGGGATCTCAACCTCGAACTCGTCCTCAAGAGCCATTACAAGGTCAACAACATCGAGGGAATCTGCGCCCAGATCGTCCTGAATGTTAGCATCGAGAGTAACCTTGTCCTCATCAGCATCGAGCTGATCAACAACCAGGTCCTTTACCTTATCAAAAATCATTGCCGTAACCTCCAATCTAAATTATCATTTACTAGTATATTATATATTCAAGGGCTTGTCAAGATAATCTGCAAATTTTTTTTGCATAAATATACCGAAATTTAGCCCTCGTTTTCATTAAATACGCCGATTTTTCTGAACTTATTGTATCTTCTGTCCAAAAGCTCTTCCGTATCGAAAGCAGATATTCTGGAAACGGCTTCTG
This sequence comes from Oscillospiraceae bacterium, assembly GCA_016302225.1. GTDB lineage: Bacteria > Bacillota > Clostridia > Oscillospirales > Ruminococcaceae > UMGS1889. The sequence continues at coordinate 3,957 of JAEDOB010000023.1, forward strand.
TGAGATACTCTGCGATATTCTCAGCAGCCTGACGGGGGTCGTTATGGGCACCGCCCGCAGGTTCTTCGATAATACGCTCCGCAACACCCAGCTCCACCAGATCCTCGGCGGTTATCTTCATAATATTGCAGGCTTCTCTCTCCCGTGAAGCGTCCTTCCAAAGGATAGATGCAAATCCTCTCGGAGAAATTACCGAATACTGCGCATATTCCATCATAGCAAGCTCGTCGCAGACACCCAGAGCCAGCGCACCGCCGCTGCCGCCTTCGCCCAGCACAATGGAAATGACAGGCGTTTTCAGGGTCATAAACTTGTAGATGTTGGTAGCGACCGCTTCGCCCTGTCCCCTCTTTTCCGCTTCAACGCCGCAGAATGCACCGGGCGTGTCAATAAAGCAGATAACGGGTCTGCCAAATTTTTCCGCCTGACGTGCCAGCCTGAGTGCCTTTCTGTAACCCTCGGGGTGAGGCATGGAGAAGTTGGACGCCTTGTTTTCCTCAATATTTCTGCCCTTGACCTGCGCAATTACCGTCACGGGAACATTTCCCAGCCTTGCAACGCCGCCCATGATAGCACCGTCATCGCCGTAAAGCCTGTCGCCGTGCATCTCGAAAAATTCGTCGAAAATCATGGGGATATAGTCCCTGACAGTGGGACGCTGCTTGTTTCTGATTATTTCAAGGCGTTCCCAGGGAGTGTAATCGTTCAGCCCCTCCGCAGCGGCGAAATTTGCCTTTTCAGAGGGAGAACAGCAGCATTTAGCCTTTTTGTGAAGCTTCAGAAGATGTGCAATAGTCCTGCGCATGGTCTTTCGCTCGACTATCATATCCGCAAATCCGTGCTCCAGCTGAAATTCCGCAGACTGGAAATCCTCGGGCAATCTCTGCTTGATAGTTCCCTCAATAACACGCCTGCCCGCAAAGCCGATAAGAACCTTCGGCTCAGCTATGATAATATCTCCCTCGGACGCAAAGGACGCAGTAACGCCGCCCGTTGTGGGGTCGGTCATAACCGTGATGTAAAGCAGCCCCTTTTCGGAATGTCTTGCAGCCGCTCCGCAGGTTTTCGCCATCTGCATCAGGGAAACTATTCCCTCCTGCATTCTTGCGCCGCCCGAAGCGGTAAACAGTATAACAGGCAGCTCCTTCTCCGTCGCTCTTTCAAACGCTCGGGCAATTTTCTCGCCCACAACAGAGCCCATAGAAGCCATCATATACCTAGAATCCATAATGCCGATAACGCACTTTTCTCCCCTTATTTCCGCCTCGCCTGTGATGATAGCGTCGTTCAAGCCTGTTTTCTCACGAAGCTCTGCCTGCTTCTCCTCATAACCGGGGAAATCAATGGGATTTGCGCTGGTCATATCGCTGTCATATTCAACGAAGCTGCCGCTGTCTATGGTAATATCCAGACGCTCTCTTGCGGAAATTCTCGAATGATAGCCGCAGTTTTTGCAGACCTTCTGAGATTTCACAAACTCCTCTCTCAGAAAAACAGCCGAGCATCTGGGACATTTAAACATAAGGTCGGCGGGAATATCCACCGTTCCGCCCGTTTCCTGCGAAACGTTATCATCGTTAAATCTGGTTTTGACAATTTTGAAAAGATCCTCTAAAGCCACTTACACTCACCGTTCCTTCTGCGGGTTACTTTCTCCGTCCCAGATAGCCAATATCGTAATTTCCCTTTTCAAAAACGGGGTCACGAATAAGCTCCAGCTGGAAGTCGATATTTGTATCAACGCCTTCAACGATAAACTCGGAAAGCGCCCATTTCATCTTCATTATCGCTTCTTCTCTTGTGGGAGCGTAGGCGATGAGCTTTGCTATCATGCTGTCATAATAAGGCGTGATGACATATCCCTGATAAGCAGAGCTGTCAATGCGTATTCCGGGACCTCCGGGGGTATGCAGAGCCTTTATCTCCCCGGGACAGGGACGGAAATTCTCCTTGGGATTTTCCGCATTGATACGGCACTCGATAGCGTGTCCCCGAAGAGAAATGTCCTCCTGCTTAAAGGGCAGCGGCTGACCGTCAGCGATCTTTATCTGCATCTTTACAAGGTCAATGCCCGTAACAAGCTCGGTAATGGGGTGTTCCACCTGAATTCGGGTGTTCATCTCCATGAAGTAGAATTCGCCCTTTTCGTCCAGCAGGAATTCGATAGTGCCCGCATTGTAATATCCGCAGACCTTTGCGGCGTTTACGGCAGCCTCGCCCATACGCCTTCTGAGGTCGTCGGTCATAACGGTTGAGGGAGTTTCCTCCAAAACCTTCTGATTTCTTCTCTGCATTGAGCAGTCACGTTCGCCCAGATGTACGACATTGCCCGATTTATCGGCAAGTATCTGAAATTCTATGTGCTTGGGATTTACGATGAAGCGTTCCATGTAAATGCTGTCATCGCCGAAATAGTTCTTTGCTTCCTGCTTTGCCTCGGTAACGGCTCTTTCCAGATCCTCCCGACGCTCGACCAGACGGATACCCCGTCCGCCGCCGCCCGCAGAAGCCTTTACCATAAGCGGGTAGCCTATCTCCTCCTCCGCAAGACGGATAGCCTCCTCCATAGTGGGAACAGCACCGTCCGACCCGGGGATAACGGGAACGCCTGCCGCCTTCATAGCAGACTTAGCCGCCGCCTTATCTCCCAGCATATCAATGGAATCGGGGGAAGGACCTATGAAGGTTATACCGCACCGCTCGCAGGTACGTGCAAAGGTGGCATTTTCCGACAAAAATCCAAAGCCGGGGTGTATAGCATTTGCGCCAGTTATCTCACAGGCAGCGATTATAGCTTTGTAATTCAGGTAGCTGTCCTTAGTGGCAGGGCCGCCTATGCAGACCGCTTCGTCGGCGATCTGGGCATGGAGAGCGTGTCGGTCTGCGGTGGAATATACTGCGACCGTCTTTATCCCCATTTCACGGCAGGCTCTGATGACTCTGACCGCAATTTCGCCCCTGTTGGCGATCAAAACCTTATTAAACATTGCAATTCTCCAAACACTTATTTGATAGCGAAGGTTATCTCGGCAGAAACAGCCTTCTCGCCGTTTACGGTGCAAACGCCGCTGCCAACGCCTATGGGACCCTTTACCTTGGTTATCTCGACTTCAATTTTCAGCGTATCTCCGGGGACTACCTGTCTGCGGAACTTAGCCTCCTTGATACCGCCGAAGAAGCCTATCTTGCCCTTGTTTTCGGGCATAGCCAGCATAGCAGCGCAGCCTGCCTGTGCCATCATTTCCACCATAAGCACCCCGGGAACTACGGGATAATCGGGAAAATGTCCCTTGAACCAAAACTCATCGGGCTTCATATGCTTGTAAGCGACTACCCTTTTGCCGGGCTCCAGCACTTCGATCTCATCTATAAGCAGGAACGGATCCCTGTGGGGGATAAGCTCCATTATCTGTTCTTTGTTAAGCATTTGGCGACACTCCTTTACTTGATTACCATTACGGGCTGGTCGTACTCAACAGCCTCTCCGTCCTTAACGAGAATATCCGCAACAACGCCGTCAAAGGGGCTTTGTATCTCGTTCATAAGCTTCATTGACTCGATTATCATAATAACGTCGCCCTTCTTCACCCTTGCGCCAACCGTTACAAAAGGCGGCTTGTCGGGTGCGGGAGAAGCGTAAAATGTTCCCACAATGGGAGATTTCACGAGATTTCCGTCGGACGCATGAGGAACATCGGGCACTCCCTGACCGTCCTTCGCAGCCGCATTCATGGTAACAGGCATCATATCCTGCTGAATGTGCGGCATGGGAGGCATACCGATGGGAGGAGGACATTTCTTGCCCTTGATGGTGATGGACTTGTCGCAGCCGTCACAGATAGTTATCTCCCCTAAGTCCTTTTCCTTGACAATATCCGCAAGTGCGGCGATGGTTTCAAGGCTGACACCGTAGATCTTTTCGCTCATTGTTCAGCCCCCTTAATCCTTGTATTTCTTAAAGCAGAGAGTAGCATTGTGTCCGCCGAAGCCTAAGCTGTTGGACAATGCAGCGTCTACCTTCATATTTCTGTTGCCCTCGGTGCAGTAGTCAAGGTCGCACTCGGGGTCGGGAGTAGTATATCCGCAGGTCTTGTGAACGAAATCGTCACGGCAGGAAAGTGCGGTAACAATGGCTTCAACAGCACCCGCAGCACCCAGAAGATGTCCTGTCATGGACTTAGTGGAATTGATAACCACCTTTCGGGCATTTTCCTCGCCCAGAGCGATCTTTACAGCATGAGTTTCATACTTGTCGTTAAGACCCGTAGATGTGCCGTGAGCGTTGATATAGTCAATGTCGGATGCTTCAAGTCCCGCTTCCTTGTATGCAAATTCCATACCCTTTGCGGCTGCATCTCCCTCGGGGGAAGGAGAAGTCATATGGTAAGCGTCACCTGTTGCGCCGTAGCCTGCAAGCTCGGCGTATATCTTGGCACCTCTTGCCTTTGCGTGCTCCAGCTCTTCAAGCATAAGCATACCGCAGCCCTCGCCCAGAACGAAACCGCTTCTGTTCAGGTCAAAGGGAGTGGAGCAATGCTCAAGGTCTGTGGAACGTGTGAGAGCCTTCATATTGTTAAATCCGCCCAGAGCGAACTCGGAAACGCAAGCCTCTGCGCCGCCTGCCAGACATACATCAAGATAACCGTCCTTGATCTTTCTGAACGCTTCACCGATAGCGTGTGCGCCCGAAGAGCAAGCGGTGGTGGTGCAGAAGTTGGCACCCTTGAAGCCTGTTCTGATGGAAACCTGACCTGCCGCCATATTTCCGATCATCATAGGGATATAGAAAACGGAAACCTTGTCGGGACCCTTTTCCAGATACTTTGCGTGCTCCTGCTGAGTAAGCTCCAGACCGCCGATTCCAACGCCGACGATAACGCCCGCCTTGTAAGGGTCAACGTCCTTGAAATCGCTGCCCGAATCCTTCATTGCCTGAACAGCGGAAACCACTGCAAACTGAGTAAATCTGTCCATTCTCTTGGCTTCTTTTTTCTCGATATATTCCTCGGGAGCGAAATCCTTTACCTCGGCAACTATCTTTACCGCCAGCCTGTCGCCCTCGGGGAAGTTTGTATAGTTAAAGCCCAGCTTGTTTGCCTTGATGTTATCCCAGAATTCGGGAACGCTGTTTCCGAGAGGATTTACCGTACCCATTCCTGTAATGACTACTCTTCTCATCTGCATTATTCCTTTCAATTACATCATAATTCCGCCGGAGATCTCAATGGTCTGACCGGTAACATAGCTTGCATCGTCCGAAAGCAGGAAGGAAACAACGCCCGAAATTTCGGAAACCTCGCCGTAACGCTTCATAGCTATCTGACCCAGCATAGCAGCCTTCTGCTCCTCGGTAAGCTTGTCTGTCATGGGAGTGTGGATAAATCCGGGAGCTACCGCATTTACGGTGATTCCTCTTGAACCCAGCTCCTTGGCGGCTGTCTTTGTCATACCGATGATAGCTGCCTTTGATGCTGAATAGTTTATCTGACCGGGGTTGCCGTAAAGTCCCGCAACAGAAGCAAGGTTTACAATGCGTCCCGACTTCTGACGGAGCATAACGCCGCCGCCCACCAGCTTTATCATATTGAATACGCTTTTCTGATTTACAGCGATAACAAGGTCATACTGCTCCTCGGGCATTCTTGCAAGAAGTCCGTCCCTTGTGATGCCTGCGTTGTTTACCAGAGCGTCGATAGTTCCGAAGCGAGCCTTGACTGCCTTTACCATAACTTCGCAGTCGGCGTACTTGGAAACGTCCGCAATATAGTATTCCGCTTCAACGCCAAATGCACGGCAGTCCTCAAGAATGGTATTGTTCTCGAAAGAAGCCTCGCTGATGTCGTTAAGTGCGATATTGTAGCCGTCCTTTGCAAGTCTGAGTGCGATAGCTGCGCCGATCCCTCTGGACGAGCCTGTTATAAGAGCTGTTTTTGCCATAAAATTCAACCTTTCTGCAACTTTTGCTGTAATTTATTCCGAATATGTTATTATTTGCCCAGAAGCTTTTCAGCCTGCTCCATCATTTCCTTGATGATAACGGCAGCGGGCTTTACCTCGTTTACCATACCTGCAATAAGTCCGCAGAGCATAGAGCCTTCATCGGTGTTTCCGTCAACGACTGCCTTTCTGAGAGAGCCGACGGTAAGAGCCTCGAAATCCTCCGGGGGAGCAGCGTTCTTTTCCATCTCCTGAAGCTTCTTTGTATACTTGCTCTTAATGCAGCGGCAGGGACTGCCCGAATAGAAGCCTGTGATAGCATTGTCGGTATCCTTTGCTGCGATAACAGCGTTTTTGTAGTTCTCGTGTATCTGACATTCCTCGGAAGCAAGGAAACGTGTTCCCACCTGAACGCCCTCTGCGCCCAGCATAAAGGACGCCGCAACTCCTCTTCCGTCAGCAATGCCGCCCGCAGCGATAACGGGTATCTCCACAGCGTCAACCACCTGAGGAACAAGGCACATAGTGGTGTTCTGACCGATATGTCCGCCCGACTCGGTACCCTCCGCAACAACAGCATCGGCACCCGCTCTTTCCATTCTCTTTGCAAGAGCCACCGAAGGAACAACGGGAATGACCTTGATACCCGCAGCCTTCCAAGCCTCCATAAACTTGCCGGGATTTCCCGCACCTGTGGTAACAACGGGAACATTTTCCTCGATAACCAGCTTTGCCAGCTCCTCAGCGTTGGGGCTCATGAGCATAATGTTCACGCCGAAGGGCTTGTCTGTCATTTCCTTAGTCTTTCTTATCTGATCTCTAAGGTAATCAATGGGAGCAGAGCCGCCTGCAATAATTCCCAGACCGCCTGCGTTTGACACGGCAGAAGCAAGGGTGCTCTCGGCTATCCATGCCATACCGCCCTGAAAAATAGGGTACTCGATTCCGATAAGATCTGTAATTCTAGTTTTCATAGTAACGTCCTCTCCTTAATATTCGAAGATTATTGCGCCGAAGGTAAGTCCTGCGCCGAAGCCGACAAAGCAGACCTTGTCGCCCTTCTTTATCCTGCCGCTTCTTACAGCCTCGTCAAATGCGATTGGAATGGTTGCGCTGGAAGTATTGGCGTGCTTGTCGATGTTTATAACCATTTTGTCCATAGGCAGACCGCTTATCTTTGCTGCCGTTTCGATAATTCTGATATTTGCCTGATGAGGAACAACGGCGTCCAGGTCGTTCAGGTCAAAGCCTATGCGTTCCGCAGCCCTTTCCATAGCCATGGGAAGTGCGTGAGTTGCGAACTTGTAGACCTCCTTGCCGTCCTGATAAAGGTAGTGCGAATTGGACTGAGGATAACCGTCATCAACCTTTCCCGCACCCGTCAGGAACGCATTTGCGGGAGGAATGGAACGTGCAAAAAGGAACCTTCCGCCGTTACCATCGGAACCGCAGTAGCTTGTATAAAGCTTGTCGGGAGCCGCTTCTATAACAACAGCCGCCGCACCGTCCGCAAAAAGAACGCAGGACGCTCTGTCGGTATAATCGGTAATTTTCGTGAGATTTTCATTTGCCACCACAAGGGCATACTTTATATGTTCATCTGTCTGGAGATAACGCTTTGCCATATCCACACCGTAAACGAAGCCCGAGCAAGCGCAGTTGATGTCGAGAGCCATAGCGTTTTGAGCACCCAGCTCCCTCTGTACCATACACGCCATTGAGGGGGTGTAATAGTCGGACGTGATAGTAGCGTCAATGATGATGCCTATGTCGAGAACGTCGATCCCCGCTGCCTCAATAGCCTTTTTCGCCGCCATGCTGCCCATATACCAGGTAGGCTCACCGTCGGATACATAACGCTCCACCATACCCGTGCGGGTCCTTATCCACTCGTCGCTTGTTTCGATAAACGCCTTATAATCGTCGTTTACCACCCTTTTCTGCGGCGTGTAGCTGCCTGTGCCGATAATGTTGATTCCGTACAAAACTTTCTCCTCCAAAATTATTATTTTTCCACAAATGATAACATCATAACATAAAAAATACTGTTAAATGGGCGTTTCCCAACCTTCGGCGGGGAAACGCCCACCGAAATATATCACGGGATTTTTCCGATAAACCTTGAAATTTTCCCAATGATATGTTATAATTATTGACAATGACGGACACCGCCGCTTCTTTCTGCGGACAAGTCCGTACCATTCTATTATATTATACTTTTGCCCGTTTTGTCAATGCTATTTTGCTTTTTTATGCAAAAAGTTTAAAAAATTCGGGAAAAACGGCTTTTGCTGCATTCGGGCAAATCACGAAAGGATAGTTGATCAATGGCAAAAACAGTATTTTTATTTTCGGGACAGGGCTCACAGTACAGCGGAATGGGAAAGGAGCTTACTCAAAAGCACCCCGAGCTTATGAGGATATACGAAGCGGCAGGCGACATTCTCGGCTTTGACCTTGCAAAGATAAGCTTTGAGGGCACGGACGCCGAGCTTGCTCAGACAAAGGTTTCCCAGCCTGCAATCATGGCAGTTTCCCTCTGCGCCCTTGAAGCTATGAAGCTGAACGGCATAGAATACAGCGGCGTTGCGGGACATTCTCTCGGAGAATATGCTGCAATGGTGGCAGCAAATATGCTTTCCGTTGAGGACGGATTCAGTGTTATAAAAGAAAGAGCATCGGCAATGCAGAAGGCAGCAGAAGCCTCCGACGGAGCAATGTACGCAATTATCGGCAAGGACGCTGCCGAGATAGAGGAAGTCTGCGGCACAATTGACGGCTATGTTGTTCCCGTAAACTATAACTCCACCGTCCAGACCGTTATTGCAGGCGAATCCGCAGCGGCAGAAAAGGCAGCCGCTAAGTTTGCGGAAATGGGTGCAAAGGCAGTTAAGCTGGGCGTTACCGCAGCATTCCATTCCAAGCTTATGCAGCCCGCAGCAGATGAATTCAAAGAAGCGATAAAGAACGTGACCTTTGCCGCTCCCGACTGCGATTTCTATTCCAACATTACAGGCGGAAAGCTGGATACATTTGACAATATGCCCGAAAGACTGGCGGCGCATATAGTTTCCCCCGTCCGCTTCACCTCCGAGCTTGCCGCAATGCAGGCTGACGGCTATGTGAACTTCGTTGAACTGGGTCCCAACAAGGTGCTGACGGGTCTTGTGAAAAAGACACTCAAGGACGTTAATTTTGCCAATGTCGAAAATGCAAAAACTCTTGAAAAGGCACTTGAATTGTTTAAGTAAGTCACTTATTAATGTGTCTTTCCCCGCCTGCGGCGGGGAAAGACACACCTAAACACGTCACTAGGACAAGATAAATGCTGAACTAATAATACGAAGGTGTAATGCGTATGAAAAGAACTAAGCTTTTAGTACTTGCCTGTGCAATTCTCCTCTGCGGCTGTTCGTCAAATAATGTAAATACTGCGGATAATACGCAAACCCCTTCCGCCGAACTGCCGACCACTATCGAAACGGCAGCTGTCACCGATACCGAAGCTGTGCCCACCGAATCTCAAACAACGGCAGCAGCGGAAATATCCGAAACAACTGCCGAAACGCCCGCTTCTTCGGAAATATCGGAAACGACCTCCCAAACCGCCGAAGAAACCTCTGCGGAAACGTCCTCCGAAACCGTTGCCGAAGCAAATTCGGGCTTTGACACGGAGAACGCCTTAAAAATGTTTCTGGAAGAAATGACAGGCGGATATGAGTTCCACGAAGCTCAAACGAAGCTTTTCGGAGATTTCGACAAGGACGGCAAAAACGAGCTTATTGCATACATAGAAGCCCCCGACACTATGACGGGCTATAACCTGTGGTTTGCAAGCGAGGGCTATATTGAAATAATCGCACCGAATGCGGAAAATCCCGTCCCTATGGAGGAAATAGAGCCCGAGATAGTCTATTCGGGAGATAATACCTTCATCAAGCTGGAATACTGCTATGATTCCAACTCTGTTTCCGATTACTTCCGCATTGTAAACAGTCAGGTCGCTCCCTGTACCGTTGAGGGCTACGCAAGACAGGAGCTTCGTCCCGACGGAGATACGGGAGATTTCACCGCCGCACATAGCACATATGACCTTTGCTCAGACGGCACGGGACACACATGGAAAACCTACTGGCTCTACTTCTCCCCCGAGGACAACACCTTCTATCCCTATGT
>JAEDOB010000267.1 GCA_016302225.1 Oscillospiraceae bacterium
GCATATCCAAGGGGAGAATTATGATATATGGTTGAAACTAACGCTTTCATTGAAGCAAGGAAAAGAGCTTTGGAAAAATATTTCGATGGTCTGAATCCCGAGCAGAAAAAGGCTGTTTTCACCGTCTGCGGACCTGTTCTTGTACTGGCAGGCGCAGGCAGCGGAAAGACCTCAGTACTTGTAAACCGCTGCGTTAATCTTATCTATTTCGGAAACGCTTATATGAACGATAAGGTTCCCGACGGAGCTTCCGAGGACGACCTTGCATTCCTCAACGCATTTGCCGAGGGCAGGGAAACCGACGCTTCAAGGCTTCGGGATATTGTCGCCTGTGACACGCCTAAGTCCTGGAATATCCTCGCTATCACCTTCACAAACAAGGCTGCGGGCGAGCTTCGGGACAGGATAACCGCAAAGCTTGGCGACGAGGGGCAGGACATTTGTGCGGCTACCTTCCATTCTGCCTGCGTTAGAATACTCAGGCGGGAAATTGAGGCTTTGGGCTACGGCAGCAGCTTCGCCATCTATGACAGCGATGATTCGCAGCGTCTGCTGAAAGCCTGCATTGCCGAGCTGGACGTTTCCGAGAAGCTGTTTCCTCCCAAATCCATGGCGGGCATAATCTCGTCGGCAAAGGATAAGCTTATCACTCCGCAGGATTTTCTGGAAAACACTCAGAACGACTATCGAAAGACCACCATTGCCAAAATTTACAAGCTTTATCAGGACAGACTCAGAAGTGCAAATGCCCTTGATTTCGATGATATTATCTGCCTGACCGTTGAGCTGTTTGAAAAATTTCCCGATATTCTCGAAAAATACCGCAAAAAATACAAGTACATTATGGTGGACGAATATCAGGACACCAATCAGGCGCAGTACCGTCTTATCAGCCTGCTTTCGGCGGGACATAAAAATCTCTGCGTCGTGGGTGATGACGACCAGTCCATATACAAGTTCAGAGGGGCGACTATCGAAAATATCCTCAGCTTTGAGGAGCAGTTTGAGAATGCCGCTGTTATCCGCCTTGAACAGAATTACCGTTCAACGCAGAATATCCTGTCCGCCGCCAACGGTGTTATCGGAAATAACACGGGCAGAAAGGAAAAGAAGCTGTGGACGGAAAACGGCGACGGCGACAAGGTGGTGCTTTTCAAGGCTCCCGACGAGGCTGCGGAATCCAAGTTCGTGGCTAACAAAATTCTTGAAAATGTCCATAACGGTATGTCCTATAAGGATCACGCCGTGCTTTACAGAATGAATGCTCAGTCAAACTCGCTGGAACGTGCTATGACCGCTTCGGGCATTCCCTACCGTGTTATCGGCGGCGTAAAATTCTACGACCGCAAGGAGATAAAGGACGTTATCGCCTATCTGTCGGTCATAAACAATCCGAGAGATATGCTCCGTTTCAAGAGGATAATCAACGAGCCTAAAAGAGGTATCGGCGACGCTACCGTGTCCATGATCGAGCAGATAGCAAACGACCTGGGCAGCTCACCTATCGAAATTATGAGAGATGCGGAGAATTATCCGCTGCTTTCAAAGAAGGCTTCCGCACTGTCCTCGCTTGCAAAGACCTTTGATATGTTCGCAGAAAAGGCGGAGGAGCTTGACCTTCCCGAGCTGCTTGACCTTATTATGGATAAGTCGGGCTATGCTGCCGCACTTGCGGGTCAGGGCGATGAGGGTCAGGGCAGACTGGAAAATATTGCCGAGCTGAAATCTACCATGCAGGATTATACCGAAAGCTCCGATGAACCGTCCCTTTCGGAATTTCTGGAGGAAATATCGCTCTACACCGACGTTGACAGGCTTTCCGAGGACGATAACGCTGTCTGCCTGATGACAATGCACTCTGCAAAGGGTCTGGAATTCCCCGAGGTGTTTATTGTGGGAATGGAGGAAGGCATCTTCCCCGGCACCCGCTCTATGGATTCTCTGGAGGATATGGAGGAGGAGCGCAGGCTTGCATATGTGGCTATCACCCGTGCAAAGAAGCACCTTTACCTTACTTACGCCGCACAGCGAATGATATTCGGCAGCACCACACGCAATTTCGTTTCCCGATTTGTCAAGGAGATAGACAATGACCTTCTGGAGAAGATAGACAGGACCGTTAAAACCAAAAAGGTCGAAAAGGACGAAGGTATTATCGCTGCAAGCGGCGGAAGAAATCCCTTCTCCCTGCAAAACGAGCTTATGGAAAGAAAGACCGCAGCCGCAAAGCAAAGTGCCGCAGCCTCCGCAGATTATTCCGAGGGCGAAAGAGTCAAGCACAAGGTTTTCGGCGAGGGTACTATTATTTCCGTCAAGAAAATGTCAAACGATGCAATGCTTGAGGTAAACTTCGACACCGTTGGCACGAAAAAGATTATGGCTAATTTTGCAAAGCTTACAAAATTATCGTGACTGTATTTTGCGTTCTCACCGTTTTTCGGCGGGGACGCATTTTTCTTTGTTAGGACAAATATACATTAGTATAAAAGCTTTTGAACGGAGCTGATGTGAAATGTATATTTGCATAAATCTCAGAAAGGCGTCGGGACTTATGGCTGTAATAGCTGCGGCGGCAATTGTTGCTGTCCCGTTTATTGGACATATCCCAAAATCTGTGCAAACCGACGCCGAACCAAGCGGCGTATTTCTCCCCGTCATAATGTATCACAGCATACTTATAGAACCCGCCAGACAGGGCAGCTATGTGATATCTCCCCAACAGCTGGAAAACGACCTGAAATGGCTCTCCGACAACGGCTGGACAGCTGTCCTTTCCGACGACCTTATTGCATACACCGACAGCGGCGGCGAGCTTCCCGAAAAGCCCGTGATGATAACCTTCGACGACGGCTTTTACAACAATATGACCTATGCCCTGCCCCTTTTGGAAAAATACGATATGAAGGCGGTCATATCTCCCGTGGGCGAATACTGCCGCAAATCCTCCGAAAGCGGCGATATCAATCCCGCCTATTCTTACCTGACATGGGACGAGTTGACCGAGCTTAACGAAAGCGGACGCATTGAGATAGGCTGTCACACCTGGGATATGCACAGCACAGATTCCCGAAAGGGCTGCAAGAAAAA
>JAEDOB010000268.1 GCA_016302225.1 Oscillospiraceae bacterium
TTTATCATATGAAGGCGGAGATTATACAACCGTATTTGCCGTGATTGACCATGGAAATGACGTTGATCTTACATTGCCTTTTTATTATGCCACGCATCCTCAGGATGCACCGCCTTCTGAAGATGAAGCTATGGAAATACTTGTAAGAAATGAACAGGAAGCAAACCCTGACTATCTTTCCGGTCAGAATATGAGTATGAGAGGAACCGGCGAAACGGAGCGCATATATGGGGATTATTGCTCATTGATAGCGGTAGGTTCCGACAGTTCGGAAAATTTTGTTCAGGAACAGCTTTTTGGCGTGGGCGCCTCCGGCGCAATCTATGAATATGACGTGTATACGGACTCATGGCTTCCTTACAATGCCTTGGCTGAAATTTACAGCAAAAGCGAGGATAGTCAGGACTTATTCGCTATTATTTGCGAGCCGAACGGAAACGAGCTTGACTATATACATACCAACGGACGTATGGAAGAGTTGGTAATTTCTGACCCGGGCTTTATTCAGACACTCCTATGATACTCTTGCCCCTTAAGAACAACGTTAATATAAAAGTGGAACTTATTTATTATAGTGTTAACGGCGGGATTGAGTCAGAAACGGTGCTTTATGATCTCGACTTGTCACGGGGCGATATGTGCGCCATATATGGCAAAATGACATATGATACTTCTCCGCTGCTTATTTTGGCCACATGGCAGGACGGCCCCAGCGAATTTAACGGAATCTGGTGGGCCGTAAGCGGCGTTGAATACGGAGAGGTTTATATAAGCTATGTATGCGGTTACGAAGCAGACAACAGCGGAGAAGCAATGGGATAACTGCTTTATTTGCAAAAGCATACATAAACCAAACGGCGATTAACAAATCAATACATATACGGGGGAAATGGCATGAGTAGTTATAAAAAGCTGGTGCTTCTTCATTCAAATGATATGCACGGAGATTTTTTGGCGGAGGAACTGGACGACAAACTGGTAGGCGGCGTAAGCATGCTTTCCGGGTATGTCGATAAGGTAAGGAAAGAGGAACCCAATACGATTTATTGTATTGCGGGTGACATGTTCCGCGGCTCCATTATAGATTCGGAATATAAAGGGTTAAGCACCATAGAAATAATGAACGCGCTTGCTCCCGACGTAGTTACAATAGGAAATCATGAAACCGATTACGGAATTGCGCATCTTCTTTTTCTTGAAAAATGTGCGAAATTTCCGATTATTAACGCAAACCTGTATATTCGTACCAACCAGGCACGGCTGTTTAAACCGCATGCAATTCTTGAAGTGGACGGTATGAAGATTCTGTTTATCGGCATTCTGACAGAAGAGGTGCTGGCGCAGACAAAGGGCGACGGGCTTATCGGGTCCTTTGTGGGAATAAACGAGGCGGCTGCCGAGGTCGGACGTATATGCAATGCATATAACGCCATAGATATAGATTTTACCGTGCTTTTGACTCATATAGGATTTGAGGAAGACAAGCGTTTGGCAGCAATACTTGATCCCGCATGGGGGGTTGATGTCATAATAGGCGGACATTCGCACACCTTTATCACAGAACCTGCCAAGGTAAACGATATACTTATAGTTCAGGCGGGTACCGGAACCGACCAGATAGGACGCTTTGATATTGTTGTTGATACCGACAATAACTGCGTCAGCGAATATAAATGGCAGGCGGTGCCGATAAACAATGAGCATTGTCCCAGAGACCCCGAGATAGATAAACTTATCGACAGCTACAAAGAAAAAACCGATGTCAAATACAATCGTATGGTGACAAGATTCCGCAGGGAGCTTACGCACCCCGACCGTAACAGAGAAACTGAACTCGGCGGCCTTTTCTCTGATATATTCAAGGAAATGCTTGATTTGGATATTATGCTTTTGGGTTCCGGGTCGATACGTGCCGAAAAATTGGGGCCGTTGGTTTTATATTCGGATTTGGTTGAAAGCTTTCCGTATGACGATTCCATAACCATGATTACCGTAACGGGTGAACAGCTTCGCAGAATGATATTGTTTATGCTTCGCGATGAGGTATGGCAGGGCGCGCATTGCGAGTTTTACCAGCTGTCCAAAGGCTTTAAAGTTGTATACGACAGAGAAAAACGCGAACTTCTTGAAATGACTTTTGAAAATCAGCCCATAGATGATAAGCGGCTTTATAAAGTGGGACTTCAGCGTTTTCATATGCAGAATATGGAAGATAACCTTGCCATTACGCCTGATGAGGTTTCGGCAAACCGTAAACCGCGAATAGTGGCGACCTCGTGCAGAGATATTCTTGACGAGTATCTGTCTACGCACCAGCATCTTGACCGCCAGATTGACGGAAGGCTGACTCTTATATAAAAAAGTTGTTGACACAATAATAAAATGCTGATTTATTAAAAATAATATTTGATATTCATCAGCGGAAAAACGGTTAAGCTTTAAATAAAACACGGTAGTCAAGGCTATTTATATGCTTATTTGAAGCAGAAACGATGTACAAAGCAAGGGAAAAAGCCTTATGGAATATCGGTTTTTATTCAAAAGGCGGGAACAGATAATCTGCAGCTCGTTTCGCTGCGTTTTTACATAGTACAAAACATCTTTTTCTAAAAAGGGAAAGATGTATTTGGATATAATATATTAAAAGGAGAAACAGACATGAAAACAAGAATCAAAACAAAAAGACTGGTTGCGCTGCTTCTGTGCTGCGTTATGGTGCTGGTAATGCTTCCGGTTACTGCGTTGGCTGCAACTGCAGATGAAACTCCTATGCCATTTTCATTTAAAGTGGATAAGACTGTTGTAAAGGGCGGAGATGCAGTTCCCGGTACGGAAACCTTCACATTTGAACTTGTGTACGGCACTATCGGTGAAAATGATCAGCATAGTGTGGTGTTTACACCGGACTATAACGTAACTCCTGCAGACTGCGGCATTGCGTTTACGACCAACACGATTACGACGAACGGTGCAGGCGAACAGACATTTACGCTGGGCGGAACGGTTGATCCTACCAAGGTGACGACTGAGAATCACTGGCAGTTCTCCTCCGGCAATGATAGTGTGCCGAAGTGGATCATTACC
>JAEDOB010000269.1 GCA_016302225.1 Oscillospiraceae bacterium
GGCTATGAGGACAGCGGTGCGGGCTATGATTTCCTGCGGAATGCCGTTTCGGGATATTACAAAAGCTTCAGCGTGAACGTTTCCCCCGATGACATTCGCATTAACGACGGCGCAAAGGCTGACTGCGGAAATATCGTGGATATTTTCGGGGACGGCAACACTGTTCTTATCACAGACCCCGCTTATCCCGTTTATGTGGACTCCAACGCTATGAGCGGACGGAAGATAGTTTTCGCAAATTCCAACGAGGAAAACGGCTTTGCGGCTATGCCCGACTATAATGTTCATGCGGACATTATCTATCTCTGTTCCCCCAACAATCCCACAGGCTCCGTTTACACAAAGGCTCAGCTTAAAGAATGGGTGGATTATGCGCTGAAAAATGAAGCGGTTATTATCTTCGATTCGGCATATGAAGCGTTCATTTCCGACCCCGAGCTGCCACGGAGCATTTACGCCGTGGAGGGTGCGGAAAAGTGTGCTATTGAGATGTGCTCTCTGTCCAAAACAGCGGGCTTTACGGGTACTCGCTGCGGATATACGGTTATTCCGTCAACACTTGTTGTTACGGCGTCCGACGGCAGCGAAGTAAAGCTTGCCGACCTTTGGGGCAGACGTCAGGGCAGCAAGTTCAACGGCGTTTCCTACCCTGTTCAGAGGGCGGCGGAGGCTGTTTTCTCCCCCGAGGGACAGAAGCAGACAAGAGAAGCCATCTCCTACTACAAGGGCAACGCCAAAATAATGGCAGAAACCCTTGACGAGCTTGGCATCAAATACACGGGCGGCATCAACTCCCCTTACATCTGGCTGAAATGCCCCGAGGGAATGAACGGCTGGGATTTCTTCGACTATCTCTTAAAGGAAATTCAGGTAGTCGGCACTCCCGGCGACGGCTTCGGTCCCAACGGTGTGGGCTGGTTCAGGCTGACAGCGTTCGGCAGCAGAGAAAATACAGTTGAAGCAATGCGCCGTTTCAAGGAGCTTATGAAAAAGTAAAATATGCGCCTGAGTATCGCTTTTGATACTCAGGCGCATTTCTTAGCCGTTGCTTTTGAAAACGTCCGCAACATCGGTTATAGCCACAAACGCCTTCGGGTCAATGGTGCGGATAATGTTCTTCATTTTGTATATCTGAAATCTGTTGACAACAAAGTAGATAACGGTTTTTTCCGAATTTGAATAGCCGCCCGTTGCGGACATAAGAGTCGTTCCGCACTTGAATTCTTCCGTAAGAGCGGCGTTTATCTCCTTTGCCTTTTCCGTAACTATCATGACCGATTTTGAACGGTCGATACCCTCGACAACAAAGTCAATGGTTTTCAGTCCCGCCGCATATGTCACTATGGAGTAAAGGGGCAAAATCCAGCTGTTTATGACGATACCGCAGATTATGTAAAGGATAACGTTGTAAATCATCACAAAGGTTCCCACGGTGATCCCAAGCCGTTTTGCGAATATGACCGCCATTACCTCAATACCGTCAATTGCGCCGCCGTTTCGGATAGTTATACCGCTGCCCACGCCCGAAACGATACCGCCGAACAGTGCGCACAATAACAGATCCTGTCCCGCCAAGGGAGAAGCAATGCTCACATCTATGGGCAAAACGTCGGTTATCAGCCATGATGCCATTGAGTAGACCGCCACCGTAAACACCGAATAGACCGTAAAGGAAACACCCTGCTTTTTCAGTCCAAAAAGGAAAAGCGGAATATTCAGCAGAAGCAGAAATATTGACAGCGACCAGCTTTCCGGCGTGACCTGCGAAAGCAGTATGGACGTTCCCGAAATGCCGCTGTCATACAGCTTTACGGGCGCTAAAAAGACAGTCACGCCAAAGGCATTTATGCAGCCCGCTATAAACAGCATAACAAAATTCTGCCATCTTAGTGAGGAAAACAGCTTTTTCATTTTATGCACCTCCGTGAAATAAGCTCCCGAGCAGTCGTTTCGGCGTTGTCATACTCAATTTCAAAATAATCGAGAACGCCTTTCATATCGTCCTGCATTAACAGGAAAACATCTAAAAGCCTGTTCGGCTTATTGTCAAGCTGCCATTCTTTCAGTCCCATATAGTAAAACAGCTTGGTTTCTTCGTTGATATAAAACGGCACAATGTCATTTGCAAGGCACATTTTAAGGATAAGCAAGCGTCCGACTCTGCCGTTTCCGTCATAAAATGGGTGAATCTTTTCAAATTCCGCATGAAACTGCGCTATGTCGTAAAGGTCAAGGCTGCTTTTTTCCTGAAATTTTTGCAGCAGCGCAGCCATTTGCGTATGAACGTCTTTTGGCTTTGCGGTTTCTATCTCACCGACCACATTTGCGTATTTTTTGTAATCTCCGATGACGGCTTCAGAATTTCTCTCGGTCATCAAGCCGTTTTTTAAGGTATAGTGCAGCTTTTTTATATATTCCTCGGACAGCGGCTCGTGAATGGTATCTAAGATATAGTCAAAGCATTTGAAATGATTAGCCGCTTCGATAACGTCATTTACAAGTACGGTACCGTCTACGCTGTGTGTTTCAAAAATATACCGTGTCTGCTCATGGGAAAGACGGCTACCTTCTATATGATTTGAATTGTAGGCAAAATCCACCTGCATTTTGTGGTATATCCCGCCGCTTATCCTGTTGTTTTTTTCAAAAAGCAGCGTATTTAACAGGTTTCGGTTTTCACTCATAAGCAACACTCCTTTGCAAATTTTTCAAGATAATTATATCATAACACACGCTTAAAGTCAAATACTATAGCAATCCACAAAAATAACGTTATTGTAGGGGCGGGGTTTCCCCGCCCGCAGGTTTCAAGAGTTCTTTCGGTAATTGCGGGACGGGAAACCCGTCCCCTACAATACTCCGAGAAAAATCCAATGATTTTCTGACAATTTCGGACATAGAATTTATGTGAAAAAAATTCTCCCAAACTTGACAAATTAAGAGCAATATAGTATAATAATTAAATATGATTAATATAGGCAAACTGTTTCAAAAAGGATAGAAAAGAGGAAGCTCAATGCTTGATTTAAAGGGAATACGCTGGAAAACTCCCGAGGGAGATGAAATTCTCAAAGGCGTAG
>JAEDOB010000270.1 GCA_016302225.1 Oscillospiraceae bacterium
GCTCTCTTTGTAATTTCACTTGCCTTTGCAACCGTAACAGCCAGCATTATCACGCATAAAACAGGTGTCGCATACTGCATGATGTGCATAAGCAAGCCTTCGTTTGTAAGTCCGCTTGAAAAATCAAGGGTAAGATTATTGGAAATTGCGTTGAATGCTTCAAAGCATATTGCAAGAACTCCCCACTGCATTGAAACGGCTGCAAAATTCTTTATAAAAGAAATGCCCGTTGACCTTGCCTGTGAGTTTACAAGGGTTGACAGCGCAACAGGCGAAATTGCGGTCAAAATCGCCGTTTCAAAAACAACTCCCAGCATGGTTACAACTATCAGGGAATACATTACAAACATCAGGATTATCAGTATCAGCAGAATAAAGCTCATACAGATATAGTTGATGTCAAGTGTTCCCGGATCTATCGTTCCTGCCGTTGCCGCCGTCGCAAATGACGAGCTTATGTTTGAAAACGCCGATGAAAAATCCACCGACTGTTTCAGAAGCCCCGAAACTGCACCCACAATGTTATCCACATTCTGAACGATAAGTGCGCTGACAACCAGCTTCATCGCTATCCGTATCGCACCTTCGATTCCTCCATGAAAGTCTATATTCGCACAATATGTGAAGGCTTCCATGCAGAAAAACAAGGTGAGAAGTGCTGTTCCCGCTGCTTCAAACACGTTTATTGCAGTTCCGCAGCTTGATATAACATCAAAGCCCGCTATGGTGTTGAGCACCGCCGCAAATCCGTCGGATTCCGTCTGCAAAAGCTCCTGTGCTTCGGTAAAGGCGGTTTCCCAGAAGCTCGGCTCCGCCATAATTCATTCCTCCTCTCATTCCCATAACAGAAGCCGACACGCCGCCGACCTCTGCCACGGGAGATAATCTCTCGTTTTCTGTATCAGGAACCGCCGAGAGAAATGGTGGAAGGAACGATAGCTCCGACAGCCGCTATAATTGCGCCGCCGATAAGGGTCTGAAAACCACGAGTCTTTCCGTCTGCGTTATCGTCCTTGAAGCCGACACCCGTCTGAATGCCGCCGACAACCGCCACGAGAGAGCCAAGTCCGATAACACCGGGACCGAGGATACCCATGATAGCGTCGATCATTCCCTGTGCGTCCGCACCTTCGGCAGATGCGTTGATAGTGCAGGCACTCATTGCCATAGGCACGATAAGAGCATATCTGCCTGCCTTTGTGTTCATAGCCTTGCCCACTGCATTTGTTGCGGCAAGCATTGCTCTGGCACCGATCTCCGTCATGGTATCCTGTGCCTTGTCCATTACTGTTCTGATCTTGTTCATTTAGAACACCTCCATAAAAAATTGATTTGATATATGTAAACAAGCTACTTTCGGCTGACATTCAGCACGTTTTTATTACTTTTCCTTGCGAGAGGTCTGCCGATTTCCTTTGATTGCAATAAAAAAAGGGACTTCAAGCTGTACGTTTCCGTACAACTCAAAGTCCCTTGACTGTTACACATCCCCTTGAATGTGCCTATTCGGTTTTCAAGATATGCGGCTTCTGATATACAATGGTGATTTTATCTTTCACCATTTTAAGAACAACATCATTGCCCTTTTTCAGAAGCTCCGATATGCGTTTCATCTGTTCATCGGTAAGCACTTGTTTTCTCCTTTCCGCCATAATATTTTGCATACAGTTTCGGCTTGTTTTCACGAAGCTGTTCTCTGTAATATTCCTGATCCACAATGTACTTTTCCCTTTCTCTGAAAAACGGGCAATTCTGCTCGAATCTTTCTTTCAGGGCAATACAGCCAATACCACATTTATCATTATCCGCAAAACAGCCTTTGCAGTTATTGCTCATATCATTTTCATCACCTTCCTATGCTGCCGTAAATAATTCTGTGCAGCCCTTGAATTTTTTCCTTATCTCATAAGGAACGTCCGCCATTATTTCTTCTTCGGTAATGGTCGGTTCTTCATCGGAGAATACACAGCGCACCTCAACCATATTGGCTTCATCGGCATCGCCTGTGCTTATGAAATCCGTAAGCTCGATATACTCGGTTTCGGGAACCGTAAACATTTTATCCTCAAGGATATATATGTAGGGATTATCCAGCTCCGTCTGTCCCTCTGCGGGCTTCCACCTTTCGCCAAGCTCCGCATATCTGGGGTGATTGGAAATATCGAACTTGTGTGTAAAGAACGGCGGCAAACCTCTGACCATAACAATGCAGTCATTATTGTCCATAGCAGATAATTCATCAAGGGTCGCAAGCTCTCTGCCGAGAATTGCGTTATTGTATGATGAACTGCCCTGCTTGCCTTTCGTCTGATTTATGCTTTGCTGGTCGATGGTTTCCTTGCCAAGCTCCTTTGAAATATATTCGTTGGTAAACTGGTCCTTACCTCCGAGATATATCATAGTATCGCAGTTACCGCCAAATTCCTCCCAGCCCTCCTTATACATCTTTTTCAGCTGCGAAAGGTTCTGGAGAATGATCTGAATGGATATTTCAAATTTTCGGCACGTTGCAAGTATCTTGTCTATCTCGGGAATTTTTCCGATATTTGCGAACTCATCGAGCATAAAACGCACGTGAACAGGCAGCCTGCCCTTGTAAAGATTTATGGCTCTGTCATACAGTGTGTCGAAAAGCTGTGTGTACATCATGGCTGCAAGGAAATTGTAGGTAGTGTCCGATGAAGGAATTACTATGAAAAGTGCCGTGTATTCATCGCCCACCTCTTCAAGATGGATATTATCCGTACAGGTCAGATTCCTCACATCGGGGAGCTTAAAATACTGGAGCTTAGTTGTGGTCGAAATAAGTATGCTTTGCATAGTTTTTCCCGCTGCCTGCTTGAACTCGTCATAATACTGCACCGATAATGCTTTCGGGTCAGCTTCTTTACGCTGGTCGAATATGAGGTCAAGTTCGGATTTTTCTTCTTCCTTGCCTTCGATTACTTTTGCCTTGTGGATAAGGTCAAGCACTCCCGAAAAATTCTGCTCTTCCTCTGTGCCCGTTTCTATAAGCAGGAAGGATAATGCCGATAACAGCAGCCTTGTTGCATCGT
>JAEDOB010000271.1 GCA_016302225.1 Oscillospiraceae bacterium
AAGCTTTCGCCGTGGGAGATTTCTTTAAAAGCTTTCGTTTCAAGGTGCTTCTGTGTGTCTGTGCGCTCATAGTCGGAGTTGCAATTTATACCGTCACAAAGGGCGGCTATGCCAGCGGAAGCTCCTCCTTTTTCGGGGAATTTTTCGCCCCGCTGCAAAAGCTGTCCTCCGCCCTCTCGGAAAAAGTGTCCTCGGGACTTGATTCCATAGTAAATGCCGACAGATATTACAGGGAAAATCAGAAGCTTAAAGAGGAGCTGGGCAGATGCTACAACCAGCTTATCGACTACGACAACATCAAGCGTGAAAACGAAGAATTCCGCAAAATGCTGGAGCTGAAAGAAAAATATCCCGACTACGTTTTCTCCTCCCCCTGCTCCATAATCGCAAGGACTACCAACGACCCCTACGGCGCATTCACCATTGACAAGGGCTCGGACGACGGCATTGCCCCCAATGACCCCGTTGTTACATCTATCGGGCTTGTGGGGATATGCAGCGAGGTTTCCCCCAGAAATTCAAGGGTGAGGACGATTTTTTCCCCCGAAACTCCCGTGGGCGTTATGTGCGTTCGGACTAAGGACACAGGCGTTTTGCAGGGCAGCTACGAGCTTGCGGAAAAGGGTCTTTGCCGTATGTCCTACATTGACAAAAACAGCGATATGAAGGTGGGCGACCTTGTTGTTACTTCGGGAAACAGCGGTATCTTCCCCATTGACCAGCTTGTGGGAACGGTGGAGGAAGTGGCGATGGAGGAAAGCGGACTGTCCAAATACGCCGTTATCCGCCCCGTTGTCGCACCCGGCGAAACGGTGAACGTTTTTGTTATCACAAGCTTTAACGGACAGGGTGAAGGCTATGAATAATCTGAAAAAAAAGCGGATAGAACAGGTACGCACGGTCATAAAATGGCTGCTTATGTTCCTGACAGCCGCCGCCGCATATATCCTGCTGACCGCCGTTCCCGTCAGCTTTCCCCTGCCCCTGCTTTTTCTGCCCATGGCGGTGGCTGTGGCATCAAAGGAGGAGCCGTTTAATGCGGGGCTGTGGGGCTGCGTCTGCGGGCTGATGACGGATTCCGCATTTGACAAGCTTTTCGGCTTCAATGCGGTGATATTCACCTTTGCGGCGGTGCTTATCTCGCTGCTTTTTCAGTATATACTAAGGCAGAATATTTTGAATATCGCCATGCTGAATTTTATCCTTATCCCCTTGCAGGCGGCGATCGATTTCCTGTTTTTCTACGGGATATGGGGGCGGAGCGATTCGGCGGATATTTGGCTGCATATCTATCTGCCGCAGATGGTTTTGACCTTTTTGCTGTCAGTGCCCGTTTATCTGCTGACAGCGGCTATATTCAAGAGATTCGGTCCCATTGAGGAAAATTATATAGAAGAAAAATCCGACGATATTGTCAGAGAATAATGGAGGTAATACTATGCCCGAAACCGAGAGAATACCCGAAAGAAAAGACGTCCCCGCCGAACACAAATGGCACCTTGAGGATATGTACCCCACCGATGCCGACTGGGAAAAGGATTTTGAAAAGGCAAAGACCTATCCCGAAAGGCTGTCCGCTAAACAGGGCAAAATTTCCACATCTGCCGCAGACCTTCTGGAATATCTCAGAACCGACGACGAGCTGACTATCCTGCTGAACGACTTAGCCAACTATGCCCACCGCCGCAGCGACGAGGACACACGAAACCCCGTTTATCAGTCCATGAAGGGCAGACTTGAACCGCTTTTTGTTGAGATAACAGGCGCAGGCGCATTTGCACGTCCCGAAATAATGAGCATTCCCGAGGACACCTTGGAAGGATTTTACAAGGAACAGCCCGATCTGGAGCTTTACCGCACCGCCCTTTCCCGTCTGAGAGAGCTGAAAGACCACATTCTGTCCGACGCAGAGGAAAAGCTGCTGGCACTTACGGGTGAAATTTCCGAATCTCCCGAAAATATCTTCTCAATGTTCAATGACGCAGACCTGACCTTCCCCGACATTGAGGACAAGGACGGAAACAAAATTCAGGTAACTCACGGCAGCTATATCCCCCTTATGCACAATCCCGACCGTGCCATAAGAAAAGCCGCCTTTGAGTCAATGTACCACACCTATGAGAAGTACAAGAACACCTCTGCCGCTATGCTTTCCGCACAGGTCAAGACCGTTGGCTTTTACGCAAAGGCCAGAAGGTACGGCTCTTCTCTGGAGGCTGCGCTTTCTTCCACAAGAGTGCCCGTTTCCGTTTATCACAGCCTTATTGAAGCAGTCCACGAAAATATGGACTATATGTATGAATATGTCAAGCTGAGAAAGAAGCTGCTGAATGTCGACGAGCTGCATTTCTACGACCTTTATGTGCCTGTTATTGAGGGCTGCGATGAAAAAATACCCTTTGAGGAAGCAAAGAAAAACGTCGCCGAAGCACTTTCCGTTATGGGCAATGACTATCTGAAAATTTTAAACGAAGGCTTTGAAAACGGCTGGATAGATGTTTACGAAAATGTGGGAAAGACCAGCGGAGCATATTCCGCAGGCGCAAGAGTTCACCCCTATGTCCTGCTGAACCACAAGGACACTCTGGAATGTCAGTTCACCCTTGCCCATGAGATGGGACACGCTATCCACTCCTATCTGTCAAACAAAAATCAGCCCGTTGTCTATGCGGATTACGTTATTTTTGTTGCGGAAGTCGCATCTACCTGCAATGAAGTTCTGCTGCTCATGCACCTTTACAAAAAGACCTTTGAAACGGGCGATACCAAGCAGCGTGCGTATATCATCAACTATTTCCTTGAACAGATACGCACCACACTTTACCGTCAGACCATGTTTGCGGAATTTGAGCTGAAAATCAACGAAATGTCCGAGCGGGGCGAGGTGCTGACCGCAGAAGCCCTTTGCACTCTCTACCGTGACCTGAACAAGCTCTATTTCGGCGAGGACATTGTTTTGGACGATGAAATTGCTATGGAATGGGCACGTATCCCCCATTTCTACTATAATTACTATGTTTTCCAGTACGCAACGGGAATTTCCGCAGCGGT
>JAEDOB010000272.1 GCA_016302225.1 Oscillospiraceae bacterium
AAATCTAAAATTATCCACAAAAAATAGGTGACATTTTAGTAAATCCGTGGTATACTAAAGTATCGAACATTTTATGCGGAAAACCGCTGAAAATAAAGGAATGATTAATTATGGACGGCAAATATGACGTTATTATAGCAGGCACGGGCGCAGGCGGACTTTATTCCGCACTCAGCCTTCCCCAAAGCCTGAAAATTCTCATTATCACCAAAAGGGAGCTTATGCTCTGCAACTCCGCTCTTGCACAGGGCGGCATTGCGGGAGTCTACAAGCCCGTTGACGATGACAATATCCAGCTGCACACCAATGACACCCTTGTGGCAGGCGGCTTCAAGAACAATCCCGACAGCCTTAAAGTGCTTGTTACCGAAGCGGCACAGGAAATAGGACACCTCATTGACCTGGGCGTTGACTTCGACAGAACAGCCGACGGCGAGCTGCACCGCACCCTTGAAGGCGGTCATTCCCGTCACAGAATTTTCCACCACAAGGACAGCACGGGCTACGAAATAACCGCCCGCCTTGCAGATGCGGTGAAAAAGCTGCCTAACGTTACTATTGCCGAAAACGCCCTTCTCTGCGACGTTCAAAAGGTCGACGGCGGATTTTCCTGCGACATTCTCAAGGACGACGTTCACCATACCGCCGACGGAAAATTTATGATACTGGCAACAGGCGGTATCGGACGAGTTTACGATTTTACCACAAACTCCGCTATCGCAACGGGCGACGGCATTGCGTTTGCCTACGAAATGGGCGCACAGATAAAAAATCTCAGCCTGATACAGTTCCACCCCACCGCCTTCAACGACAAGCACACAAGGGAATGCTTTCTTATCTCCGAAGCGGTCAGGGGCGAGGGCGCATATCTGCTGAACAAGAACAAAGAGCGTTTCATGCAGAATTACGACGAACGCCTGGAGCTTGCGCCCAGAGATGTGGTTTCCCACGCTATCGTTACCGAGGGCAAACGGCTTGATTCGGACGAATTCTACCTTGATATTTCCTATAAGGACAGCGATTTCCTGAAAAACCGCTTCCCCATGATATACGAAAAATGCCTTGAATACGGCTATGATATGACCAAAGAGCCTATCCCCATCTACCCCTGTCAGCACTATCTCATGGGCGGTATCAACGTAAATACCAAGGCTGAAACCTCTATTGACGACCTATACGCAGTGGGCGAATGCTCTCACACAGGCGTCCACGGAAACAACCGCCTTGCCAGCAATTCCCTGCTTGAAGCTATTGTGTTCGCACATCAGGCGGCAGAGGATATTGAAAGAAAGCTTGCGGAAAATCCCGAAAAATACAAGGAAGAGCCGTCAAGCTACGATTATAAGGTTTCCGAAACAGCACAGCCTATCCCCACGGGAATACGCACGGAAATTCGCCACATTATGCAGAAGGCGTACTTCGTTATCCCCGACATTGCCGAGGCTGTCAAGGGCTTTGAGCGGGTTTCCGAGATAAAGCGTGACCTTGAAAAGGGCGACTATATCGTTGACCATAACTATGTTGAAGCAAAATCCCTTGCCACGGTCGCTTACATAATTCTGAAAGAGGTTATCTGATGCCGAGATTTTTCACCGCCGAGGTAAACGGCGATAAAATAATCACCACAGGCGAGGACGCACATCATATCGGCTATTCCCTGCGAATGAAAATAGGCGATGAAATCACATTTTGCAGCGGCGGCTTTGAATATATCTGCAAGATCGAGGAAATGAACGGCAGCGAGGTGGTCAGCGGGATAATAGAAAAGCGTCCCACCGAAAGCGAGCCGACCGTTTTTCTCACGCTATATCAGGCATATCCCAAGTCGGACAAGCTGGAGCTTATTGTGCAGAAGGCTACCGAGCTGGGTGTTTCGAGAATTGTCCCCTTTACGTCCAAAAGATGCGTTGCCAAGCCGCCCACGGACAAAAGCGGCGCAAAACGCACGGAGCGTCTTAGGAAAATAGCCATGGAAGCCGCCAAGCAGTCGGGACGGGGCATTATCCCCGAGGTCACCGAGCCTATGACCTTCCGTGAAGCTGTCGAGGATATGAAGCGTTCGGAAATACGCCTTTTCTGCTATGAAAACGGCGGCATTCGGCTGAACGAAGCGGGCATTGACGGCGAAAAGTCCGTTGCCATTATGGTAGGCAGCGAGGGCGGCTTTGACCGTGACGAAGCGGATTTGGCGGAACAGTCGGGCGCACAGCTTATCTGGCTGGGCAAGCGTATTCTCCGCTGCGAAACCTGTCCCATAGCCGTCAGTGCTATTGTTATGAATCTTTCGGGAAATCTTTGAAATGAGGTGCGCTATGACATATACGGTTAAGGAACTGCCTTGCAAAAACGGCGAAAACAGCATATTCGGGCTTGCATATATCCCCGAAACAGACGGAAAAAAGGTGCCTGCCGCCATTCTCAGCCACGGCTACAACTCCTCACATTTGCACATTCTCGATCTGGCGGAACGGCTTGCGGAAAACGGCATTGCCGCATATTGCTACGATTTCTGCGGCGGCTCTTCCATATCAAGAAGTGACGGTTGCTCCCTTGATATGAGCGTTATCACCGAGCAAAACGACCTGAAAGCCGTCATCGAAATGATAAAAAGCTGCGATTTTGCCGATAAAATTTTCCTCTACGGCGAAAGTCAGGGCGGCTTTATTTCTGCGCTGACCGCCCCGGATGTCAAGGAGGATATTGCGGCAATTGCGCTGCTTTACCCCGCCTTCTGCATTCCCAACGACTGGCTCTGCCGTGACCCCAAAACAATGACCGAGCCCTTTGATTTTATGGGAATGAAGCTGTCCAAAGCCTTCTATGACGGCGTTCCCCGTTATGATATTTATGCCCATATCGGCAAATTTGACAAGCCCGTGCTGCTTATCCACGGAGATTCGGACGACCTTGTTGATGTTACCTACGCAAAAAAAGCAGCGGCGACCTTCCCCGACTGCCAATTGGAAATTTACGAAAATGAGGGACACGGCTTCTCCCCCAATGCCAGAAAAAAGATGTGCGGTCAGGTAGTCGAGTTTTTCA
>JAEDOB010000024.1 GCA_016302225.1 Oscillospiraceae bacterium
GAAAACATCAGAAAGCTCACTGTTCAAAGCATTGCAGCCGTAATACTCATATTCTGCGAGCTGTTCTTTTTCCGCAATGTTATCGGAAATTCACAGCTTTTCGGCGATATAGGCGACGGCAGGCTTACCAACCTTCTCACCGAGCATTGGTATAACGTCCTTTGCGGAAGAGAAAAATGGAACGAGCTATGCTTCTTTTATCCCGCAGAGAATGTCCTGTCGTACAGCGATATGCTGCTGGGCTTCGGTATCTTCCACAGTATCTTCCGTCTTATGGGATTTAACACCTATACCGCATATAAAGCTGCGCTGATGACAATTCACGTCATAGGAACCGCAGCAACGTATATCCTTCTGAAAAAGCATTTGAACACAGGCACGCTCTGGGCACTGTTCGGAACTGTCGCCTTCTCCTTCTCAAACGCCTTCAGTCTTGCATTTGTACACACGCAGATGACAGCCGTTTCATTTCTTCCCATAATGCTTATACTGCTGACCGAGGCTATGAAAAATTTCAGCCTGAGAAAAAAACGCAATCTCTGTGTATGCGGATTTATAGCAGTGTTCGCCCTGACTGCCTACACATCATGGTATACTGCATATTTCACCGGATTATTCCTGCTGATAATGCTTTTCGTATATATGATACTTCTGGCTATGCGAAAAGAGAGCATACTGAAATGGGCAAAGACCGAGCTTTCTGCAATGGGCATTGATATTCTGCTCTATGGGGGACTGTTCATTGTGCTGTTTATCCCCTTTCTTATGCTCTATCTGCCTGCACTGAAAATGTCGGGCGGTTACAGCTATCCCACAGAATTTCTGCCCGAATTTATGGACATAGCAAATGTTACCGAAAGCAACCTGATGCTTGGTTGGCTTATAGAAAAGATCAACCTTGAAGGCAGAGGGCTTTCCCCCGAGCTTCATGTGGGATTTTCCGTCGTGCTGCTTTTAATGTTCGCCGCCGCATTTGTCAATATTATGAAGCATAGGCGCATAGGCAGGACGGACGGGAAATTCAGATACGGCAGCCGCACTATGATTCTCAGAGCCGCCGCCTTAACGTCCGTCATCTGCCTGATACTGCCCATAAAGCTAAGCTCAAACGGCATATCCTTATGGTTTTTCGTGTTCAAGCTGATACCCGGGGCACAGTCCATAAGAGCCATTGCAAGGCTTTTCTTCTGGCTGGGCTTCCCTATTTCCGTTATTACCGCCGTGTGCGGGAAGGAGATATTCTCCTTTATCAAAAACAAAAAGGCGTACCTTGCCGCTTCGTCCGCCGCCTGCCTGCTGCTGTTTGTGTCAAACATAAATATTGACGGCGTTTACAGCGACTGGAGCACAGAGGCACTGCCCGTTCGGTTTGAAAATGTCACCCCGCCGCCCGAGGACTGCAAGGTGTTCTTCATTACCGATGTTGATTTCGGCACAAAGCCTTCCCTGATGTATCATCTGGACGCCATGGAGATAGCCAATCATTTCTCCGTCAAGACCATTAACGGTTATTCGGGACAATGCCCCGCAGGGTGGGATATTTGGGACATCACAACTATGGCATATGAAAACAATGCCAAAAAATGGGCTGAGGACAACGGCATTGAAAAGCTCTATATCTACAATGTGACCGCCAACGAATGGTACCCCGCCGACAGGCTGACCATTGAGAATATCCCCGCCTGCTTTGACCCGTCAACCGAGATCCTGCTTTCAAATATCAAATGCAGTACGGGACTTAATTCCGACAGCTTCGGAGAATATGCCTGGACCGACCGCACCTTTACCACATTTCTCAGAAGCCCCGCTCTGACCGAAAAGGGCATAACCATAAAAATGGAAATACCCGAGGAGCATTTCAAGGCGCAAGACCCGAGCCTTTCTCCCATAGTTTCGGTTTACGTCAACGGCACCCACGCTGCCGACGTTTCGCCCGTCGAAGGCGTTGAGGAATGCCATATTCCCGTAACACCCGCTGAAAATGACGTTTACGAGATAAGGCTGGAAACTGAGGGATATTTCATTCCCGCCGACATTGGGCTTAACAGCGACAGCCGAGAGCTTTCGGTTGCTGTATATTATATAGGTGAATAAGCCTTCCGCCGCAGAGTACTCTGCGGCGTTTTTTGCCTGCGAAAAGATTACAATTATCTTACAATACGGCTAAGATTGGGTTACAACAGTGAAAAGTCCCTGTTTTGCGCCGTTTTCGGGGCAACTTATTGTTGAAAATCACATCCTCAAAGCCATTATGTACCATTGACTTTTTGACGAAAATGTAATATAATTAATAGTGTGTCAAAAAAAAGCTTGAAAGGATGCTGATTATGGATTCTGACGGGAGTCGAAGTATTTTTGCGTCAACCCTCGCCCAACCCGAGCAGCAAGGTTTAGCTGTTCCGCTGCTGATAATTGCAGTCTTACTGGCAGTTAAGGCGTTTTTCGCCGCCTGCGAAGCCGCCCTCACAGAGGTGGACGACAGAAAGCTAAAGCTGCTTGCCGAAAAGGACAAGCGTGCCGAAAAGCTTGCCAGGATAACAGGTTCCCCCGCAAGGCTGCTCATGACCTTCTCCCTGTTCAGGGTGCTTTCGGTCATTATTATCTCCGTTTATGCGGCTGTATCGCTTTCCCCCGCAGCAATAGACATTTCCGATAAATTAGCTGCTCTGATAGCGGGAGGCAATGCAAATGCGGCGAATATCATCTCGGCTGCGGCAGTCCCGATAATTATGATAATCCCTGCGTGGATAATCATCTCAGCCTTTACCGAAACGCTGCCCAAACAGCTTGTGCTGCACAAAGCAGAGGATTTTGCCCTCAGATACAGCGGCATAATATCCGTACTGTTTGCACTGCTCAGACCCTTTGCGGCTGCCGTTTCCGCCATAACGGGCGGGCTTCTGCGATTGGCGGGCGCTTCTGCGGATATGCCCGACGCCGTCACCGAGGAAGAAATACTTATGATGGTAGACGCAGGCAACGAAACAGGCGTTATCGAGGAAAGCCAGAGGGCAATGATAAACAACGTCTTTGAGTTCGGCGACATGACCGCCTCGGACGTTATGACTCACCGCACCGATATTTCCGCCGCAGAAATAAGCTCCGGCATAGGAGATGTGGTAAATATCGCCATTAGCACGGGATTTTCCAGAATTCCCGTCTATGAGGACACCATTGACAGAATTACGGGCATCATCAACGTTAAGGACCTGCTCTGCCTGATAGGCTCGGAGGACGCCTCTGCCTTTGAGCTGAAAAGCTTTATGAGGGACGTTTGCTATGTCCCCGAATCGGGCAGCTGTGACGACATATTCAAGGAGCTTACCGCTAAGCGTCTGGGCATGGCGGTGGTGCTGGACGAGTACGGCGGTACCGCAGGCATCGTCACCACCGAGGACCTGGTGGAGGCTATCGTCGGAAACATCAGAGATGAATACGACGACGAAACAGAGGACATCGTTAAGATCGCAGACGGAGTTTACATCGCAGACGGAACTGCCGACCCATACAAAACGCTGGGAAGCATCGGCATTTCTCTCCCCGAGGAGGGCGATTTTGATACGGTCAGCGGCTTTGTTATCAGCCTGCTGGACGGTCATATCCCCAATGAGGACGAAAAACCCGTCGTAAAATGGGACGGCGCAGAATTAGCCGTGCTGGTTACCGAGGATATGGTCATCAAAAAGCTGAAGATCACTGTCCCCGAAAAGGAAAAGGAAAATACCGGCGTTGAACCGGTGGAATGATTACCAATTATCAGAAAGGAATGGTACATAAGATGAAAAAAACACTGAGCGGACTGCTTGCCATAGCCCTCTGCTGCACAATGTTCGCAGGCTGCAAGAGCACCGATGACTCCACGGCAGAGCTGCCTACTCTCCCCCCCGTTACCGAGGAGGAAACAACAGCCGAAACCGAGGTACCCGAGGTGACCACCACCGAGCAGACCACTACCACCGAAAAGGAAACCACCACCGAGGAGGAAAGTGAGAGCGAGGAGGAAACCACCACCGAGGAGGAAACCACTACCGAGGAGGAAACCACCACCGAAGAGGAAACCACCACTGAGGAGGAAACCACTGCCACCACAGCTGCCACCACAACCGCTCCCCCTCAGACCACCACCGCTCCCCCCGCTACCACTACCGCGCCCCCTGCCACCACAACCGAAGCTACGACCATTACCACCGTTTCCGTTTCGGCTGATGTTACCGCTGACGATGAGCCTTGTGTTCCCGTTATCGTTGACATTCAGAACAGATACGCTTACACTCAGCTGAACGCAGAGGAGCAGAAGCTCTATGCCGACATCGTTGACGCTGCAAGACATCTCCGCGGCAGAGTTTCCACAAATGCAGACTCCGTAACATGGCATAAGGTGTTCTCCATGGTATATAACCAGGAGCCTCAGCTGTTCTATCTCAAGTCCACATCATCTCCCGGAAAGCTGAAATATCTCACAGGTGACAGAGCCGATATTGCACAGAAATGGGCTTCTATGGAGTCCGTTGCAAATTCTCTTGTAAATACCGCAAACACTAAGTCCACCACCGTTGAAAAGCTCAAGGTGTTCCACGACTATATCGTTCTCAACAACGGCTTTGCGGAGGACGGCGGATATAACGTCAGCGCATACGGCGGACTTTGCACAGGCGGTCTGCAGTGCGGCGGCTACGCTAAGACCATGCAGCTGCTCTGCGATAAGGCAGGCATCTACTCAATGGTAGTTATCGGTATCGGAAACAAGGGCGATTCCCACGCATGGAACGTTGTTTACTGCAACGGTGCTTACTATAATCTGGACAGCACCTGGGACGACCCCATTCTGAAAACTCCCGTTGCTAATAATCTGAGATACAGATACTTCCTTATCCCCGACGCATGGATACACAACATCACCCATTTCAACATTAACGAGCTGACTCTCAGCGACGGTACTGTTATAAAGATGTTCACTCCCCCCGCATGCACCAACACAGCGGCAAACTACTACACCATCTACGGCAAGCTCTACAACAATCAGTCCGAGGCTGAAACCGCTCTCTACAATGAAATGATAAGAACTGCAAATGCGGGTATGCGTGTTGCCGAAATAAGACTTTCCAACAAGGAGACCTATGACGCAATGAAGGCAAACCTCAAGACCTACTCCAAGTGGATAAAGGAAGCTCAGACCACAAACAAGGTAACTACCGTAGGTGCTGCCTGCGATGATACTCTCTGGGTAATTGAGATAGACCTGGCATATTAAAAAAAGAATAAGAAAGGAAATGTGAAATGAAGAAAAAGCTTTCAGCCGTTCTTGCTCTGCTTCTCTCCGCAGCAATTATGTGTACTGCCTGCGGCGGAGATAAGAACAAGACTGATGACGACACACCCGTGGTAATAACCGCAGCTTCCGAAACAGACGCCGAGGGAAATGTAGTGACCACCGCTCCCGACTCTTCCGCCGACGGCTCGGAAAACAGCGACGAAACCACCGTCCCCACCCGTTCGGAGGAAGAAAATCAGCAGCTTCTTGTTCCTACCGAAACTACCGCTCCCGAGGAACTGGGAACCGTTACCGTAGACATCTCCAAGAGAT
Source organism: Oscillospiraceae bacterium (assembly GCA_016302225.1). Classification (GTDB taxonomy): domain Bacteria; phylum Bacillota; class Clostridia; order Oscillospirales; family Ruminococcaceae; genus UMGS1889. Next base: position 5,585 of record JAEDOB010000024.1, read on the forward strand.
ATGCCTATGACACCCTTTCCGATACGGAAAAGCAGCTCTACAATCAGATCTTCGACGCTGCGAAAATACTCCAGTGGAAGGTCGATACAAATGTTGATGACGAAACCTGGATAAAGGTTTTCGGACTTGTTTACACTCAGGAGCCCCAGCTGTTCTATGTCAACGGCGGCAAGGTAAGAAACGGCAAGATCGCTTACCAGAACGTTACCAACGATCAGGTTAAGACCATGACTGCCGAGATAAATCAGGTGGCAGACAAGCTGGTCGCCGAGGCTAATCAGCTCCCCACCGTTTATGACAAGCTGCTCTATTTCCATGACTGGCTCGTTCTCAACTGCTCCTATGAGGATCAGACCGAATTCTGCAAGACCATTTACGGTGCTCTTGTTGAAAAGAAGATACAGTGCGCAGGCTATGCAAAGACCATGCAGTATCTCTGCGACAAGGCGGGGATCCCCTCTATGGTTATCACAGGCGCAGGTGAAAAGGCATCTCACGCATGGAATGTTGTCAACATTGACGGCGAATGGTACAACCTTGACTCCACTTGGGACGACCCCATTCTCAAAACTCAGGTAGACAATAACCTTTCCCACAGATATTTCCTCGTTAAGGACTCCGAGATACACAACATCTCCCATTTCAGCATTAATGAAATAACTCTCAGCAGCGGCGCAAAGATCAAGTATTTCGATCCTCCCGCTTGCACTGCCGACAAGTACAACTACTTCACCATGTCAGGCAAGCTTTACGCAGACCAGGCGTCCGCAGAAGCAGCACTCAAGGACGGCATGAAGGCAGCAGCCGACAAGAAGGAACGCTGCGTTGAAGTAAGACTCAGCTCCGGTGACGCTTACAATGCAATGAAGAACAATCTTAAATCCTACTCCTCCTGGATAAAGGAGCAGAATTCTTCGGTGACCTCCGTTTCCGCCGTTACCGATGACGCACTTCAGATCATTCAGATAGACCTGGCTTATTAATATGACTTATGCCTTGCGCCGATGCCTATAAACGGTGTCGGCGGCAGGGCTGTGATAGGTTCTCCAATGCTGCGGAGAGCCTATCAGAGCCTTTGCCGATTTCCCGAAAACAGCGTATATCGGAGAGAAATAGCATGAAAAGAACCACCGCACTTTTTATCGCCTGCGCTTTGCTGCTGTGCGGCTGCTCCAAAACCGAGGACACCCCCGAGTTCATCACAACTCCCGCAGAAACCTCATCGGAAACAGCCCCCACATTCACGGAAGCCGAGGAAAGCCCCTACAAAAGCTACGCCTTCGACCACCTGACCGAAACGGAACAGCAGATATACACCGCCATTGCGGACGCAGCCAAGAACCACGAGGAAAAGGCGGTTTTTCCCGAACCTGTCAGCTGGGAGATATGCAGAAAGGCTTATATCGCCGTTTTCCGCATGGAAACGGATATTTTCTGGCTAAGCTCCCTCCTTCGTCCAACAGAAGCCGACCAAATTGTGTCGGAGCTTTATCTGCATTACGATTTCACGGAAGAGGAATGCCAAAAAATGTCCGAGGAAATAGAAAATGCGGCGGCAGATGTCCTTGAAAAGGCAGAGGCACTGTCCTCGGATTATGAGAAGCTGAAGCTGTTTCACGACTTTTTGGTGCTTCGGGCGGATTTCTCCAACGAAAGCGACTACACCACAGGCACCGTCTACGGCGGTCTGGTGGGAAAATCGCTCAGATGCGGCGGTTACGCAAAGACCATTCGCTGGCTGTGCGATCGGGCGGGTATCGAAAACACCATTGCCGACGGAGAAAGCAACGGCATCTCCCACACCTGGAACAAGGTCAAATGCGGCGGAAGATGGTACAACCTTGACGCCACCTGGGACGACCCCGTTATCAAGTCAAGCTCCATCAGAAAGGACACCTACATAAGGTATGACTTTTTCCTTGTGCCCGACAGCGATATTATCGGGCTGACGCATACTCTGTCCGAGGAAATTATCAAGTCCCCCGAATGTAATTCCACAAGCGAAAACTATTTCAACAAGGAACACCTTTGTGCTTATTCCGCAGAAAGCGGCATAGAAATGCTGAAAGAAGCGTCTATCCGTTCGGTAAAGTCGGGTATCGCAAATGCAGAGGTGAAATTTGCATCAAAGGAAGAATATGACATTGCTGTTAAAAAGCTCTTTGACAGCGGCGGGATAACACCCGTCCTAAAGGCTGCAAATGTGGCTGCGGGGGGAAATGTAATCTCCGAAACCGCATACGCCAGAAGCCTTAACAGCGACCTGCTTATCATAAATGTTTCATTTTCGTATAAAACCATCAGTTAAACCGTAAAGAAGGATTGATTGACATTGCGTAAAAAAATAGTTTCAGTAATTGCCGCTCTGACGGCTGCTGTTACCCTGTTGACGTCCTGTATGCAGAGAAACGAGCCAGACATTTCAAAGGACCCGCTGCCCAGCCTTACGACGACCGAGTCGGAAACATTGAGGGCTGAGGTGACCGCCGTTCCCATGGAGGAAACAACCACCTCCGAAACCACCGAAAAGGAAACAACCACTGCCGAAACCACCACGGAGGAAACGGAAAGCAGTACGGAACCCACCACCGTCCCCACAGAAGGCACAAAGGCTCCTGAAACCACGCCGTCCACAGTCGTATTGACGGTAACTCCCACCGAAACCGAAGCACAGCCCACAGAAACGACCTCTGCGCCTCCCGAAACAACGGTATCTTCGGAAACTACCGCTCCTCCCACGGAAACGACCACGGTGCAGACCACCACGCTCCCCGAAACAACGACAACGGTTCCCGAAACGACTGCCGAAAAGCAAAATCAGTCAAAGGCGCAGGTCAATCCCATAACGGGAAAAACCATCATCACCCGTCCTTACAGCTATTACAAGCTGACCGCCGAGGAACAGGCTGTCTATGACGAGATATATGACCATGCAATGGACCTTGATATAGAGTTCACCTTCTCCGAGCCGAGAGATATTGACACCATTTACAAGGTCTATGAGCTTCTTGTCAATGAGGAGATAGAGCTTTTCTATCTGGACAACAAGTTCTATTATTCGGGCACTCCCGCCACAAAAATGAAGCTGGGCTACAACGACACCAAGCTGAATATCAAGAAGAAAAAGCAGGACCTGAACACAGCCACTCAGGAGATACTTGCAAAGGTAACGTCGGGAATGAGCGATTATGACATGGTGAAGCTTTTCCATGACGAGATAATCCGCACCTGCGTATACGACACCGAAGCCACCAACAATATCTACGGCGCACTGGTGGAAAAGCGGACAATGTGCCAGGGCTATGCGGGCGCTTTCCTGAGATTGTGCAACCTGACGGGCATTCCCGCCCTGCTTATCACAGGCTCCACCAATGAGCCGCATATGTGGAATATGGTCAAGATAGACGGCGAATGGTACCATATCGACCTGACCTGGGACGACCCCGATAAGGAGGATTACCCCGAATTCTGCCGTTACGACTATTTCGGACTTGACACCGCAGCCATCAAAAAGCTCCGCACCATCGACAACTACTCCTACGCTCTCCCCGAAGCGACCTCCGACAGATACAACTACTTTGTAAAAAGCAAGCTGTTGGCGGACAACTATGAGGGCGCAAAGCTGATGGTGACAAACGAGCTTTACAACTGCATCAGGGAAAGGGGCTACGGCATTCAGATAAAATGCGCAACACCCGAGCTTTTCCTTGAGGTCAAGTCAAAAATGCTCACTGCGTCCGATGCGGACGGCTTTGCCATTCTGGAAGAGGTAAATGCCGCAGCGGGAGGCGGAGTTATCGAAACGGAATCTATCTATTACGCTGCCGACGAGGGAACGCTTGTTATCAAGATATATCTGAAATATCTGTCATAAAAACCGCTGACTTAATCGACATTTCTGCTGCCTAAGTGACGTAACACCAATTAATAAGTATTTTCCAAAAAAACCGCATTACCATCATGAGAGGAGGCGGCTGAATTGATAAACAAACACAAAAGAATAGCCGCCGCACTCTCTGCGGCGGCTTTGACAATATACAGCCTGTGCGGCTGCTCGGACAGTGAGCTGCCCGAGGAAAACGGCATCGAAGAGGTGACCGTCATATCCGACGGCACTCAGGCGGAAACTGCCTACGAAATGCCCCCCCTCAGCGATTATTACGCAGACTACGACAAATACTCCGATTGGGAGACCCGCTTCGGCTATTTCCAGCTGACCGAAGAGGACAGGAAGATATACGACGCCACCGTTTCCACTATGAAAAATATGTCCCCAAAGCTGCCCCTTTACACCGATGAGCGAAATTACAGACGTATACTTAACCTTATTTCCATTGAACAGCTGGGGATATTCTACCTGAAAAGCACCTCGGCGTCCCTTGACGACAGGGGGAAATATTTCAACGTTGACTTTTCCTACCGATATTCTGCGACACAGGTGGAGGAAATGACCAATCTTACGGAGCTTGAAGCGCAAAATCTCCTATCGTCAATACCCACGGGAGCGGACGATTACCAAAAGCTTTTGTATATCCACGACTGGCTGGTAAAAAATGTCACCAAAAACACCGAGTCGGAATATGCCGCCTCAATTTACGGAACTCTGGTAAAGCGGACCGCCCTGTGTGAAGGATATGCAAAGACCTTCTCCTACCTCTGCAACCTTCTGGGCATAGAAAACATTATTGTAACGGGCTTTACCGATGTCCCACATATGTGGAATATGGTTCGGCTGGACGGCAGCTGGTATCACGTCGATGTTACCTGGGACGACGTAAACATCGGACTTCCCGACTTTGTGTCATACCAATTTTTCCTTGTCCCCGATAAGACGATCAAGGAAAACCGCACCATTGACAGTACCATATTTATCCCCCCCGAAGCAAAGGGCGGAGAATACGAATATTTCGTAAAGGAAGGGCTGATGGCAGACACTGTTGACGAATTCCCCGATGTCCTTGCAAAAAGCATTGTGAGATCGGCAAGGGAAAACAGCCGCTTTGCCATGATAAAATTTTCGAAAAACGACGAATATATCTTCTTCCTCAACGAGATAAACAACAGCGACAAGGGCATAAAGTCCGCCCTGGAAACGGCAAACGCTCAGCTGGCGGAGGACGGCATTTCCGTTGAGATAGAAACCCGAATAAACGCCGACCCGTACCGAACTGCGGTATTTATCCTGAAACGGACGGACAGCTGAAAGGAGCAGCCATGAAAACCAAGCTTACCATTATAACAGGCGGCGCAGGCAGCGGAAAATCCACGCTTATGTCGGAAAAAATCAGGCTGGCTGCCGAAAGCGGTCACAGCGTCATTGCCTGCATTCCCGAGCAGTTTTCCTTTGAATATGACCGTATGATGTACGAAAGATTGGGCATAAAGCTTTATAACTCCATTGAGGCGGCAGGGTTTTCACGTATTGCCGCCGATATTTTCGCCAAATTCGGCGGTTCTGGCGGACGCTCCGCCGACGACCTGACAAGAACCATAATCATTCACTGCACCATCTCCCGCCTGAAAAACGAAGGCGCACTCAGCTGCTATTCACGTCAGGCAGGCTCCCCCGCCTTTGCGGAAAGCTGCCTTGAAACCATCAAAGAGCTGATGACTGCGGGCATTACCCCCGAAAACCTTATTTCATTCAGCAGCAATTCGCAGACGGACGCAAAGCTGGCGGATATTTCCCTCATATACGCCGAATATGTGAAATCTCTGGCGGCGTCAGGCTTCAAGGACAGCCATGCGGATATTTACAATGCAGCCCTTATCGCACGGGAAAAGCTCTGCTTCAAGGGTACCGATATTTTCATCGACGAGTTCAAAAGCTTTACGGGAGATCAGTACGAAATGATCGCCGCCATGCTGTCCTCTGCCCGTTCGGTGACGGTGGCTCTCTCCGCCGAAAAACAGCCGAAGAAGAAATACGGGCTTTTTGACACCCCCAATGAAACCGTGTCATCACTGACCGCCCTGGCTGAGGAGGTCGGCGCAGAGGTGGTGAGGAACCATATTGACGGAACGGTGCGGTTTTCCTCCGACGACCTGCGTTTTCTCTCGGAAAATATACTTCGTCCCGTCCGCAAAAAATTCTCCGAAAACTGCGAAAACGTGAAGATCGCCGAGGGCGAGGACATTTACAGCGAAGCCGATTACGTCTGCGCCGAAATTCGCCGCCTGACCGCCGAGGAGGGCTATCGGTTCTCGGATATTGCGGTTGTTTCCCGAAATATGCCAAACTATCGAGCCGTGCTGGAGGGTGCCTTTGAGCGTTACGGAATTGTGGGCAGCCAAAGCGGAAAGCAGGCTGCGGGGAACCGTCCCGAGGCGGTGTTTGCGGCAGCTGCCCTAAAGCTGGCGGCGGCGTCCGTACCGTCGGCGGAGGATATTCTCCGTCTGCTGAAAACGGGGCTTGCGGGATTTTCTGCGGAGGAAATTTCGGAATTTGAGAACTACATTTATACTTTGAGTATAGACGGAAGGCTGTTATCTCAGGAATTTGTCTATAAGACGGATATGACCGAGCTGACCGCCGAAGAATTGGAGGAATTCCTGCCCGAGCAGATACGAAAAGCGGTCATGGAGCCCATAGAGCGTTTCGCAAACGCCGCCAAAGACAAAACCGCCGACGAGATATGTATGCTTTTCTGCCAATATCTTGAAGAGGTCAGGCTGACGGAAAACACCGCCGCCCTTATCAACCAACTGACCGACAGCGCAGACGGCGTCCCCGATGCAGAAAAGCTCACCGCAGCAAGGGAGCACAAGCAGCTGCTGGAATCCCTTGCAAGATACATATCCGCCATAAGACGTGCAGCAGGCAGCGAAAAATTCACCCTAGCGGACTTTTACACCCTTTTCTCAGCGGGACTTTCAAAGCTAAAGCTTTCCGAACCGCCCCAGACGCTGGACTGCGTAACCGTGGAGCCTGCGGAAACTGCCCGCCTTGCCGACCCGAAGGTAATTTTTATACTGGGAGTAAATGACGGTATCTTCCCCATGCCCGCAAAGGCAACGGGACTGTTCACCGCAAGAGAGCGTACGGAGCTTGAACAAAAGGGCTTGAAGCTGTCGGGGGACACGGAGGCAAAATCCGCCGAGGAACGGTTCATTGCCTACAATATGATCTCGGCGGCATCGGATAAGCTGTTTCTTACATACACCCTTGCCGACGCATCGGGAGCGGCGCAGTACCCCTCTGCCATAATCGGTCAGACCTGCGGAATTCTCGGCATTTCCCCCATAAAAATATCCGAGCTGCCCCAGCAGTTCTTCGCCACTACGGACAAGGCGGCGTTCTATTCCTATGCCAAAAATATCGAACGGAAGGACAGGGAAACGGCTTCCCTGAAAGCCTATCTGAAAAGCAATCCCGCCACCGCCCCCCTGGTGGATTCCCTGGACAGGGCGGGACGGAAAACGCCCCACAGAATAGACGACAGCAGCATCACGGCGGAGTTTTTCGGCGACAGCATACATATGTCCGCATCAAGCTTTGAGACCTTCAGCGGCTGCCCCTTTGCATATTTCTGTAAATATTGTCTGGGAATTCTCGCAAGACAGCAGCTGAATCTCCAACCGTCGGTCAGCGGCTCGGCAATTCACCACTGCCTGTTCAAGCTGTTATCCGCACACCCGAACGATTTCCCCGAAATATCCGCAGAAATAATGGACAGCGAAATAAAAGCTGCCCTTGCCGAATACCGTGACAGCAAGCTGTGCGGCTCCTACGGAAAAACCATGCGCTTCAACTCCAATTACAGCCGTATCTTTGACACGGTGAAAAGCCTTGCAATTCATCTTAGGGCAGAGCTGGCGCAGTCCTCCTTTGTGCCGAAAAAATTTGAATTCCGTGTGAAATTCCGTCAGCCTATGGGCAATAATTCCTCCGTATTTTTCAGCGGCATTGCAGACCGCATTGACATATGGGAAAAGGACAGCCGAAGCAAGTATCTCCGTGTGGTTGACTACAAATCGGGCAAAAAGACCTTCAAGCTTTCCGATGTATATAACGGCGTAAATATGCAGATGCTTTTCTACCTGTTTATGCTGACCGACGATACACGGGGCATCTTCCCCGACGCTAAGCCTGCGGGAGTGCTCTATCAGCCTGCGGGAGTTGTTCCCCCTTCTCTGGGACGCTCTGCCGACGATAAAGCTGTTACCGACGCCGATGATAAATTCTTTAAGATGAAGGGCTTCGTCCTGGAGGATTACAGCGTCATCTCCGCAATGGAGCACCCCGTTTCCGACCCCACC
>JAEDOB010000273.1 GCA_016302225.1 Oscillospiraceae bacterium
ATAAACGGAGGAATGTACAATGAAGCTGCTTGCCGTTGACGGAAACAGCATTATGAACAGGGCGTTTTACGGAATAAAAATGCTTTCCAACAAGCAGGGAATGTTCACAAACGCTCTTACGGGGTTTATGAATATTTATATGAAATCCATTGCCGAGGTGAAGCCCGACTGCGTTGCGGTGGCGTTTGACCTGAAAGCACCTACCTTCCGTCATAAGGCGGATTCGTCCTATAAGGCAAACCGCAAGGGAATGCCCGAGGAGCTGCGTATGCAGATGCCTGTTATCAAGGACATCCTCCGTGCAATGGGCGTTTGCGTGCTGGAATGCGAGGGCTTTGAAGCGGACGATATTCTGGGAACGCTTTCCCGTATATTCTGCGAAAAGGGCGGTCAGTGCTTCATTTCCACGGGTGACAGGGATAGCTTGCAGCTTATAAACGACTGCGTGACCGTCCGTCTTGCCACCACAAAGGAAACTATCATTTACGACAAGGCACGATTTGAAGCGGATTACGGATTTCCGCCTATCAATCTTATCGACCTGAAAGCCCTTATGGGGGACAGCTCGGACAATATCAGCGGCGTTCCCGGAGTAGGCGAAAAAACGGCGTCTGCGCTTATTGGGAAGTATCTCACTATCGAGAAAATTTACGAAGATTTAGATGCCGTTGACTGCACAAAATCCGTCCGCACCAAGCTTGAAAGCGGCAAGGCGGCTGCGGAAAATTCCAAGTTTTTGGCAACTATCGTGAAAAATGCGCCCATTTCCGAAAATCCAGAGGATTACAGGGTAAAGGAAACGGACGGCGAGGAGCTTTCCCGCATTCTCACGGAAATGGAAATGTTCAAGCTGCTGGAAAAGCTGGGCTTAAAGCCTTCTGCGGCTTTGCCGAAAAAAGCCGAGGTAGCTCCCGAGGAAACGGTTTCCTATACGGTCGTTTCTATGACTGCCGAGGAACTTATTTCTACCGAATTTTCGTTTATATTTGATGCCGAAAATATGTCCCTTTGGGCTGCTTCGGGGGATAAGCTTTGCAGTTTTGCGGAAAATGACGATATTTTGAAGATACTCACAAGCGACATTCCGAAAAACACCTTTAAGGCAAAGCCTGCATACCGTTTCTGCTTTGAAAACGGCGTACAGATGAAAAATCTTGACCGTGACGGGGACATTATGGGCTATCTGCTGAATGCGTCCTCATCGGAATATACCATTGAGAAGCTTTGTGCGGAGTATGGCGTTCACTATTATTCGGAAATGGGCGAAAATGCGGATATTGCGTCACTTCCCGCTTTGAACAGGCGGCTTTCAAAGGAAATTGCCGATCTTGGAATGGAGAAGCTTCTCACCGAAATCGAGCAGCCCCTGACGGAAGTTTTGGCGGATATGGAATATTATGGTGTTAAAATCGACATTGACGGCATAAAAAGCTTTGGCGAGATGCTTTCAAAGGACATTGAGGGCATTGAAAATCAGATTTATTTTATGGCGGGGAAAAAGTTCAATATTTCGTCCCCGAAGCAGCTGGGCGTTATCCTGTTTGAGGAAATGGGTCTGCCCGCCAAGAAAAAGACGAAAACCGGCTATTCCACCAATGCGGAGGTGCTGGAAGAGCTGGCTGATAAGCACCCCATTGTGGATTTGATTTTGCAGTACAGACAGCTTACAAAGCTTAGTTCCACCTATGTTGACGGTCTGACAAAGGCGGTCGCTCCCGACGGTCGGGTGCATTCCGTTTTCAAGCAGACGGAAACTCGTACGGGACGAATTTCCTCCACCGAGCCGAATGTTCAGAACATTCCCGTTCGGACGGAGCTTGGCAGAAATATGCGGAAATTTTTCATTGCCGAGGACGGAATGTCGCTGCTGGACGCCGATTACAGTCAAATCGAGCTGAGAATTTTGGCATCTGTCTGCGGTGACAAAAATATGCAGGAGGCGTTCCTCAGCGGCAAGGATATTCACACCTCAACGGCGGCTTCGGTTTTCGGTCTGCCCGAGGATATGATAACCCCCGAAATGCGCCGTGCGGCAAAGGCGGTAAACTTCGGCATTATTTACGGTATTGGCGCATTTTCTCTAGGAAAGGACATCGGTGTTTCCACAAAGGAGGCGGACAGATATATCAAGAATTATCTGGACAATTTTCCAAATGTGGCAAAATATATGGACGATACCGTGGAATTTGCCAAGGCAAACGGATATGTAAAAACCGAGTTCGGACGGCGCAGATACATTCCCGAGCTGTCGGCGGCGAACAAGAATGTTCAGGCGTTCGGCAAGCGTGCGGCGATGAACGCACCCATTCAGGGAACGGCTGCGGACGTTATTAAGATAGCAATGGTAAAGGTCTACAAACGGCTTAAAAAGGAGCTTCCCGAGGCACGGCTCATATTGCAGGTGCATGACGAGCTTATTATTGAAGCATACAAAAAGGACGAAGCAGCAGCGGCAAAAATACTTCACGAGGAAATGGAAAACGCCGTGAAATTCGCCGTTCCTATGTCCGCCGAGGTCGCTGTGGGAAGAAGCTGGTATGATGCAAAGGGTTGAGTTTCGGCTTGTTCGTCCCGAGGAAACTGCGCTTATCCGTGATATAGCGGCGCTGGACAGGCTTTCAGTGGGCGCAGATGCGTGGAGCGAGGACAGCCTTTCCGAGGAGTGCGGACGGGACGGGGGATATGTCCTTGCCTGTCTGACGCCAAATGCTGAGCTTTGCGGATTTGCGGTGTTTTCCGCCGTTTTGGACGAGGGATGTCTGAACAGCATTGCTGTTTGCGAACGGTTCCGCAGGCAGCATATAGGTGAAGGGCTTATTTCGGAAATGATTGAAATTCTCCGAAAACAGGGCGTAAAAACCGTTTCCCTTGAAGTCAGGGAGAGCAACGCCGCCGCTCGGGGGCTTTATGAGAAGTCGGGGTTTACCTGTCGGGGGGGTCGGAAGAATTTTTACCGTGAACCTAGGGAGAATGCGGCAATATATTTAATGGAAATATGAAAAATCGGTTGACCTC
>JAEDOB010000274.1 GCA_016302225.1 Oscillospiraceae bacterium
AACTCTGAAAGTACTGCGGATAATTATTTTGAATATAACGTGACAGGCATACCCTTTCAAAATTTACGTTAAAAGCTCTCTTTATTACATTTTCATCAGAAAGCATTTTCAGAATTTCAGCAGGTATCTTTTCACCATTCGCTGTATCAATTACCTTAACAGGCCGTCCATTTATGGAATATGCAAACAGCAGAATATCAAAATATGCCGAGTCGGCATAAGAATACACACCGCATTTGGTTATGTCTTTATCACTTTTTGTTTCAATGTCAATTGTTATCATAAAAACCTCAAACCCACCCACAGCATTGCTGCAAACGCCCTCCCATCTGATTCTTATATGCCGAGTAACCTGAAAGTTTCCTTACCTTTAGGCGTAATCAAAGCCTGAGTATCCGTAAATCCTGTTTTAGTGTTTGTAAATTCTTTCAGTTCAAAAAGTCCGTCTTCCACATACGGCATATACGGTTTCAGCTTTCCTCTCTGGTCACGATATACATACTTATGGTCAATTAAAAACTGGATAAACTCTTTCTGTCCGATGTGGAGTTCCTTTGCAGTATCACGGAAATTGGTAAGTAATTTTCTGTCGACAAGTTCATCGAAATACTCGGCCTTTGGCTTCATAATCTGATTGTCCACAGTAAGCTGAGAAACTGAAAGCTGAAGTGTTTTTACACGTTCATTCGCAATTGCCAACGCTCTCTGCATAACCATTTCAGGACTGTTCCATGCTTCTTCAATAGAAATGAAGTACTGACGGAACTGTCTGCCGATGTCAGTACGCTGAATCATACAGAGTTCCTTTGCCATCGGAATGGTAATCATGTGGTCAGCCGCTGGTCTGCCTCCGGTACTTTCGCTCAAAAATGAGCAAAAGTCAATGCCTTCTGAAAAACCATATTCACACATTCTGGGGAACCAATCTTTATATGCTGTCTTGATACCAAGTGCTTTATGTAGTTCACGTCCTGAAACCATAGGTTTTTCAGGATTGTCATAGTTTACTTTAATAAGTTCAGTCATTGTATATCAATCCTTTCTTATATCCCACCCGGCATCTCTGACAAACGCCCACCCGTCTGTATCAGTTATCAGTTGAGGAAATCATCATCTTCAAGGTCTGCGAAGTCATCTTCTGCACGGCTGTGACCTCCGAGAGGTTCACCGTCACGAATCTTTTGTACATTCTGAAGACCACAGGCAATACCTCTTGCTGTGTTTGTCTTGTACGCATAGAAGTTGATGGACGCTCTGCCATAAATGCCACTGTAAACCTCGCTGTGGTCAAGAATTGCCTGACAGTCTGCATCAACGATTCCAGGTGCAATTATTGAATTTGCGTTGATGAAATAGCTGTTTGCATAGGCTTCATCATCCGGTCTGTCAATATCACCATCACGGAGAGGTGTTTTGATTGAATTGAGAGTTGGAACAGACTTGCCGTTGCTGAGTTTGTTTTTTCCTTCCTCATAGGCTGCCTGGATTGCAGCCTTAACCTTATCCAGCGTCTTGGTATCAGACTTCGGAATGATGAGAGAAACGCTGTACTTTGCCTTGCTGTTCTCATCCATTGCCTTAGGCTCCCAGAGATTCGCATAACTGAATCTGCATATGCCTGTTACTACTTTTGTTGGGTTATTAATCTTTGCCATAATTTAATCCTCCTGAAAATCTTCATTAGCTGTGCTTGTCCATGCCTTTCTCTTGTCTGACATGGGGACGAGTGTTGGTTTACCTTGTGGTTTGCATACATATTTGCTGAGAAGTTCATCAAACTTCTTTTTGCCTCCCAGCAGTTTTGTCATTGCAGTAATACCGAGAATTTCCGGTTCACTATATGGATTTTTGCCTGCCGCCTTGACAGTCTCAGCAACCTTTTGCTCATCGGTGTACTTGCGGTTGGATTTTCCTTCAACAACCTTGTAGCCGTTCCACTGTTTTCCTGAAAGAGCCTGAGAAAGAGCGTAATCCTTGACATCGGCTGCCCATGATGTAAGTGCATCAGCCCTTTCAAGAATTATCTCTATCTCACTGTCTTCCAGCATATCCGGGGGCGCAAAGTCATACTGTGCAATTGTCAGATTATATTCAGCCCTTTTACGGCAGGTTGCTTTTACTTTACAGAATCTGCAGTGTTCTCCTGCACAGAATTCTCCTTCGCCTTTGGCAGCAAGTTCTGCTTTTGGTCTGAGTTCATTTTCTGCCCAGTCAAGCAAATAGGATACTGAGATTACTGATTCGCTGACATTTTCCAGTCTGGGTTGAAAAATGACCATTTTGATTTTATTGATGTCATACAGGACACCGAACAGTTCCAATGCCCCAAGAGAATAAAGCATCATTTGCGAATTGTGTTCGGCACTAACTTCCATGCCCTTACCGTACTTTAAATCAATTACAGTAAGCACATCATCTGCAATAATTACAATGTCGCTTGTGCCAAAACCACCTGGAACATATTTACTGAAATCCAGATGCTGTTCGACCATAACAACAGGTTCTTTGTACTTAGCCATTTCTTCAGCAACGTATTGTGCATAACTTTCGGTACACCCTTCCATTTCGCTGTCATAGAAATCAAGGTTTTCTCTTAGGTCATCCACAGAAATGCCAAGCATCTGATTGATTTTAATTTGTGCAATTTCATGGGCGCACGTGCCTTCACGTGCGTAATCTGATGTAGTATCGGGAAGTTCTGCATTCAGTTTGGCTGACGGCGGACAACTCAGCCACATTTTACTTGCTGACGCTGAAAGAATGGCGTGTGCTCTGTTTTCATGTGCCAACAGCCTCAGCCTCCTTCATAAGTGCAGGAAGGTCTTCATCAGCAACAGCGGAAAACCTTTCAGCACCATGTTTCTGAAGAAGTTCCTTTACTGCGTCTGAGAATCCAAGGCGTGTAAGTTCCGCCAGTTTTGCCCTTAAATCTGCACGGGTTATTGGCGCTTCTTCCTTGACAGTTGCCGGTTGCTCCTGTATCTCAGGTGGCGTGTAGATTTCCTCAAACG
>JAEDOB010000275.1 GCA_016302225.1 Oscillospiraceae bacterium
ACACTATAGACAGAATCCAATCTCTGCCAGTAATGCTTTTAATGGTTTCTTTGGACAATGAACAAATAGTATCACAGTATCCGCCCAATAATCCCCCGGCTTGAGTCAATTCTCCAAAAGTGATAAACTAATTCTAAAGAAGTCTGGATAAGTCCATAGACCGGAATGGAGTTGGTTGGAATGAATGAGATAGCACAAGCAAAGGCACAGGTAAGACTGCAAAACTGGCAGATGATGTATAGTGAGTATGCAAACAGCGGAATGACGGTAAAAGAGTGGTGTGAAAACAACAATCTTAGCGTCAAGACATTCTATTACAGATTGAAAAGAATAAGAATGGAAACGCTGAATCGGGAACATCACGACATAGTCGCTTTAGGGAATACAGGCGATAATATAGTCAGTACCCCCAATACAGGAGTCATCCGAATAAGCGGACATGGTATAACAGCAGAACTGCCGCAAGATATATCTCCGGAGCTTCTTGCAGCATTTCTGAAAGGCTTGTCATCATGCTGAAGGAAACACGGTTTGAACAGGTATATCTGGTATGCGGATACACAGATATGAGGCGGTCAATCGATGGACTTGCAGCGATCATTCAACAGAATTTCGGTTTGGAGCCATGCTCGGGCAGCCTGTTTCTTTTCTGCGGAAAACGACGGGATAGGTTAAAAGCACTGCTATGGGAAGGCGACGGATTTCTGCTGATGTATAAACGACTTGATAACGGCTGTTTTCAGTGGCCGAGAAACACAACAGAGGCAAAATTGCTTACTCATGAGCAGTATATCTGGCTGATGCAAGGCCTTTCGGTCGAACAGCCAAAGGCAATAAAGACTGCACCTAAAAGAGATGTCATATAGTACAAAAGCGAGGTAGTTTTCAGCCTCGCTTTCTCTGTTTGAAAATGCCGTAAAGCCTTGATTTTATGCGGTTTTTGTGGTATAATAAGGATAACAAAAACGTATGAAAGAGGGTGCTTTTTATGGCAGAAAAATTACCGGATAATCTTGAAGAAGCACTCGAATATATCAGAAAACAACAGATAGAAATTGATGAACTTAAAGCTACGGTAGACAAGCAGATCATTATGCTTTCAAACCTCAACGAAATGCTTGTTAAAGGCAGAAAAGCAATATTTGGAAAGTCAAGCGAGCAAATTTGTTACATAGATGGTTCTGAACAGCTTTCACTGTTCAACGAAGCAGAACAGGAGTATTCTGCAAGCAATGCAGAGCCAACTGTTGAAACTATCACAGTTAAGTCACACCCAAGAAAGAAAAGACTGTCCAGAGAAGAGCTTCCCGACAGCGTTGAACATAAAAAAGTTGTGATCGACCTTGAGGACAAGAATTGTCCCGAATGCGGCAGAGAAATGGTCTGCATTGGTGAGGAGTTTGTCCGCAGCGAGCTTAACATTATCCCTGCACAAATTTCTGTGATCGACTATTACCGTAAGAAATACAAATGCAAGTCCTGCGAAGAGGATAACCTCAAAACTGACATAATTGCAGCTGAAATGCCCGTACCTGTTATCAAGAAAAGTATGGCAAGTGCAGGTGCAATTGCGTATGTCATTCAGCAGAAATATCAAATGGGAACGCCGCTTTACAGGCAGGAACAGTACTGGAAGGCACAGGATATTGCACTGAGCCGAACAACTATTGCAAACTGGATAATCCGCAGCTCCAATTGGATAAAGCCACTGTGGAGCCGCATGATGATGCTGCTTAAGAGTGAGGATATCATTCATGCAGATGAAACAGTTCTGCGTGTTCTGAAACGGGATGGAAAACAGGTCGACGGTCAATCACGATGCTGGGTATTCTGCTCGGGAAAGGATTCCGAACACAAAATGTCGCTCTATCTCTATCATCCTACAAGATCGGCAAAAGTGGTAGAAGACAATCTGGGAAGTTATTCAGGATATCTGCAAACGGATGGTTATACTGCTTACAATGCAGCTGTAAATGCGATTCGACTTGGCTGTTGGTCACACGCAAGGCGTAAGTGGGTAGAATGTCTGCCTAAAGGTATTGATGATAAAAATTCAAAAGCAGCACAGGCACTTGAACTGGTGGAAAAGATCTTCGCCGAGGACAAGGGCCTTGAAGGTCTGCCCATAAACGAAGTATATGAGCAACGCCTTGAACGCATAAAACCGATTCTGGATCGTTACTGGGAACTTCTCGGAAACATATCAGCAAACGGAGGCTCTAATCTCTGTAAAGCTGTGACCTATTCGCTGAATAACAAGAAAGAGCTTGAAGCATTCCTGCTTGACGGCCGTCTGGAGCTTACTAACAATCGTGCCGAACGAGCAGTAAAGCCGTTTGTAATGGGTAGAAAGAACTGGCTGTTTGCCGACACCAACAAGGGTGCTGATGCGAGTATGATGTGGTATTCGGTCATCGAGTCGGCAAAGCTGAATAATCTCAATGTTTACGGTTATCTGCTTCACCTGTTGAGTGAGTTGCCGAAGCTCGGTGAAGCTCCGACCGACGATCAGCTCGACAGCCTGATGCCCTGGGCTGAACTTCCGAAGTATTGCAAATAGGAGATTTTTATGTCAAAGAAGAAGTATGGTGCTAACATTGCTTTTATGATGGATTTTGTACGGAAATTTATAGACGAAGAATCATCAAGATTAGATTTCACGCTTGATTTCAATCATCACTTGAGCCTGCGTTTTGATAAAATGTATTCAGAAAATGCTGAAGCCGCTGAGATATTTGCTGAACGTTTTGGAGAAATTGTTGACAACAGCGATGATCTTAGCGATGATGAACTTCGCGATGCTCTATGTGATCCTTACGACCTGGTTTATGACATTATTACAGGTAATGCTTGGTGATATACATTATTAAGCACCTCTGCAGTTTAGGCCGCAGAGGCGGTTGGCTTTGTCTAGCGTAGGGTTATTGGGCGGATACTATGGAAATCACAGAATCATAGAAAAAACAACCGCCCATTACTGAGCGGTTGAAAAAGCAAAGTTTCATAT
>JAEDOB010000276.1 GCA_016302225.1 Oscillospiraceae bacterium
TGTCGTCCTCTTTACGCCCGTACAGCCGATGGTAAGCCGCCTTTCCTCCGCACCGCTGACGTGCTTGCCGCGTTCCTCCATATAATGCTTAACATATCCGAAAGCGGTTTTGTCGGCAACTGTACCGATAGTTCCCGCCTTAAATACGTTGTCCTGACCGAAAAGCTCCTCGGTGTATTTATGTGCCGACGACTGATATTCGCCCGAAAAGTTAAGGTCAATATCGGGAGCCTTATCTCCGTCAAAACCAAGGAAGGTTTCAAAGGGAATGTCGTGTCCGTCACGAAGATATTCCG
The DNA here is from genome assembly GCA_016302225.1 of Oscillospiraceae bacterium. GTDB lineage: Bacteria > Bacillota > Clostridia > Oscillospirales > Ruminococcaceae > UMGS1889. Next base: position 297 of record JAEDOB010000276.1, read on the forward strand.
TACCGCAGTTGGGACAGGTCTTTGCAGGCAGGTCATAGCCCGAACCATACTTACCGTCCATAATAAATTCGCTGTTCAAGCATTTCGGACAGCGGTAATGTGGCGGCAGCGGATTAACCTCGGAAATACCCGACATCGACGCCACAAAGGACGAACCTACCGAACCTCTCGAACCCACCTGATACCCATGCTCATTGGAGTTGGCAACCAGCTTCTGCGCTATCATATACAAAACGGCAAATCCGTTTTTGATAATGGACGTTAGCTCCCTGTCAAGACGCTTCTGAACTATTTCGGGCAGCGGGTCGCCGTAAAGGGATTTAGCCCGTTCAATGGTAATACGCTGCAGATCCTCCTCAGAACCTTCTATGTACGGCGTGAACGTGCCCATGGGGAACGGTCGCAGATCGGGGTCAACCATATCCGCAATATATCTCGTATTCTCAATGACGATCTCACGAGCCTTTTCCTCACCCAGATAGGAAAATTCCTCCAGCATTTCATCGGTGGTGCGCAGATACAAGGGCGGCTGTCTGTCAGCGTCCTTGAACTTTTTGCTTGCCATGAGTATCGCCCTGAAAATAGAATCCTTCTCGTCCATAAAATGAACATCACAGGTGGCAACAACGGGAATTCCCAGCTCATCACCCAATTCAACTATCTTTCGGTTAAGGTCACGCAGATCATCATCGGTCTTAACATCGGGATAGTCGTCGCTTTCCTTCATAAACTCATTATTTCCGATAGGCTGTATCTCCAGATAATCGTAAAAAGAGGCTATCTCCTTTAGTGTTTCATGGGGTCTGCCGTCCCTGACAGCCGAGAAAAGCTCCCCCGCTTCACAGGCAGAACCGACTATAATGCCCTCACGATGCTTTATCAGCTCGGACATGGGAATTCTCGGGTATCTGCTGTAATATTTGAGATTTCCCATGGAAATAAGCTTGTAAAGGTTTTTCAGTCCCGTATTGTTTCGTGCAATAAGTATCTGGTGGTATGCTTTAAGCTTCTGCGGATTTGCCGAATGAAGTATGGGGTTCAGCTCGGAAATTTTTGTTATCTTATGCTCCTCGTGAAGCCTGGTCATCAGCTTCATAAATATCATAGCAAGCATTTTCGCATCATCTACCGCACGATGATGATTGAACTCGCCCAAACCAAGATGCTTCGCCACATTATCCAGCGTATGCTTGCCGAGGTCTGGCAACATACTTCTGCTCATTACCACCGTGTCAAGAGATGAAAACTGAAAATCTATGCCGTATCTCTCGCAGCCGTTTCGGATAAAGGACGTGTCAAATCCCGCATTATGTGCCACCAGCAGCGGCTTGTCCCCGCAAAATTCCATAAATTTGCGGATAGCCTCTTCCTGCGAGGGCGCACCCTTTACCATATCATCTGTGATTCCCGTCAGCTTGGAAATATTGTCGGGAATATGCTTTTCGGGGTCAACGAATATACCGAAGGTGTCAACTATCTCCATATTTGAAAGCTTGACTGCACCTATTTCGGTTATTCTTTCGGAAACGGCATTAAGTCCCGTGGTTTCAAGGTCAAATATGATTATTTCGTCGTTTATGTCCCTGTCGGAGATCATATGGACGGCATTTGCGCAGTCATTTACCGAATATGCTTCAACACCGAAAAGCAGCTTGAATTTTCCCCCGCTTTTGCGTATATCGTCCACCGCACCCATAGCCTCGGGGAACGCCTGAACAACACCGTGGTCGGTAATGGCAATAGCGTCATGTCCCCAGGAATACGCCCGCTTTACCAGCTCTGCGGCAGGCGCAAGAGCGTCCATGGAGGACATATTTGTATGCAGATGCAGCTCCACACGCTTCTCCTCGGAGGTGTCGGTACGCTGCTTTTTCTTGACGGACATAATATCGTTGGGCTTTAGCTGCAGCTCTTTGTCAAAATCATCATACTTAATCTTTCCCCTGACAATAAGCGTATTGCCTTTTTTTATGGACATTATCTCTCCGACCTTTTCTTTCAGGTCGATTATTTTCATAGTTATGGAACCCGTATAATCGGTCAGGGCAATGTTGATGATAAGCTTGTCCCCCGCACGAGTTTCCTTGCTCTCCATTTCAAAGACATCGCCCCAAACAGTCACAAGCTCATTTTCATTGACTATATCGCCGATATTCTTAACATCGGGACCGCCGATCTTCCTGCCCTTGATGATAACAGCATCATCGCACAAAACGGGCAGGTCCTTGAAATCCACCGTGACCGCATCAACAGGCTCGGGAGGGGGCGTAAATGCCTCCTCAAGCACGGACGGGGGCGGCGGGGCATCAATAACCGCATTATAGGCTTCATTTCTCTGCTTCTCATAATCGTCGGGATCGATTTTCAGCTTACCGTCAACGGTGACCTCATAAGTCTCGCTGAATTCGTCCTTGATTATAAGGGACAGCTTCTGCTCAAAATTCGCCTTTTTCAGAAGCTCATAACCGCCGTGCTTTATGGTAACGGTTATCTTCTTCCCCTCAATGCTTACCTCGGCATCATCAAGATAGCCGTTCACAACAGTTATCCGCCTTTTCATCTTCTTGAAAAGCTCGGGGAGATAGTCTGCATTAAAACGGTTTGGCGCATATCGGCAGCGGAGAACAAACTCCTTAATCTCCAGATTTTTCAGCATTGACCGTTCAAACTCCGCAACATGATCCGCCTTCACGGGAATATCAAA
>JAEDOB010000025.1 GCA_016302225.1 Oscillospiraceae bacterium
TTGCGGTCACACTTCTCATTGCAGTGACCGCAGGGGTATTATGCGGAAATAAGCTATGGCAGCTTCTGAAAGGCTTCTGCAAAAAGCGTTTCCGAAACGGCGAAAGAATAGCGGAAATATGGGAGTTTGTGCTTGTATTGGCTGTTTTTGCCGTATTGACCGTTTCCCGAATATAACTGTCAAATAACGGGAGGAAGAAAAATGAAGTCCCTAAAGCTGAAAGGTTTTATCAACAACACCAACAAAGACTTCGGAGCAGTCGTTTTCGCTATTTCGTTTTACATATTCGGTGCAAAGATCGCTCAGAGTTTTTTCAACAGCTCCGTTGCTGCCGACAAAGACCTTGCGTCCGATGCAATGCTTGTCATGCTGATAGTCGGCATTATTGCAGGTATCGGCGGTACAGCGCTTTATTTTGGTGTCCTGAAACCATATTTCAAAGAACGGGAAGACGACTATGAATACGGCAAAAGCCCGCTGAACGTTATCACTTTAGCAGTTCTTATTCTTGGGCTGTTTGTTGGCTGGGGTATTGATCTTATTAAGGCTTGGAATGAGCTTATGTAATGATCACAAATTGAAGATCTTTCTCTCCCCGAAGAGATAATAACCGAAAATTTCCAATTTATAATTAATGGAGGTATATAAAAATGTCCGAGAAAATTAAAATGTCTACACCCCTTGTTGAAATGGACGGCGACGAAATGACACGAATCATCTGGAAGATGATAAAAGACATACTTATCTGTCCTTACGTTGACCTGAACACCGAGTATTACGACCTTGGTCTTGTTCACAGAAACGAAACCAACGATCAGGTAACTATCGATTCCGCAGAAGCTACCAAAAAGTACGGCGTTGCTGTTAAGTGTGCGACCATCACCCCCAACGCTCAGAGAATGACCGAGTACGATTTGAAGGAAATGTGGAAGTCCCCCAACGGCACTATCAGAGCTATTCTGGACGGTACGGTTTTCAGAGCGCCTATTATTGTTAAGGGAATCACTCCCCTGCTCCCCACCTGGACTAAGCCTATCACCATTGCCCGTCACGCTTACGGAGATGTTTACAAGAACACCGAAATGAGAGTTCCCGACGGCGCAAAGGCTGAGCTTGTTGTTACCGACAAGGATGGCAAGGAAACAAGAGAGCTTATCCACACCTTCAAGGGTTCGGACGGTATCATTCAGGGTCTGCACAACATTGACAAGTCCATCGCAAGCTTTGCAAAGGCATGCTTCAACTTCGCTCTGGACACCAAGCAGGATCTGTGGTTCGCTACTAAGGACACCATTTCCAAGAAGTACGACCACCGCTTCAAGGATATTTTCGCTGAGATCTACGAGAACGAGTACAAAGCAAAGTTTGAGGCTGCGGGCATTGAGTATTTCTACACCCTTATCGACGACGCTGTTGCAAGAGTTGTACGTTCCAACGGCGGCTACATCTGGGCTTGCAAGAACTATGACGGCGACGTTATGTCCGATATGGTTGCTACCGCTTTCGGAAGCCTTGGCATGATGACCTCCGTTCTGGTATCTCCCGACGGCGTTTACGAGTATGAAGCTGCTCACGGCACAGTTACCCGCCACTACTACAAGCATCTCAAGGGCGAGGAAACCTCCACAAACTCCGTTGCTACCATCTTTGCATGGACAGGCGCACTCAAGAAGAGAGGCGAGCTGGACGGCAACAAGGCTCTCTCCGATTTCGCCGAGAAGCTGGAAAAGGCTACCGTTCAGACCATCGAGGAAGGCGTTATGACAGGCGACCTTTATATTCTTTCTCACCTGGAGGACAAGAAAAAGGTCAACACCGAGGACTTCCTGCTGGAGATCAACAAGCGTCTTGCCGCAATGATGTAAAAGCAATGTCCAAGAAAAGTGAAATTTCCTCATCGGTAATAAAGCGGCTGCCAAGGTACTACCGCTTTACCGATGAGCTTATAAAGCAAGGGTACACACGCATTTCCTCTCAGGAATTGTCGGAGAAAATGTCCCTGACGGCATCTCAGATACGGCAGGATCTAAACTGCTTCGGCGGCTTCGGTCAGCAGGGCTACGGCTATAATATTGTAGAGCTGCACAGCGAGATAGGCAAAATTCTCGGCGTTGACAGGCGGTTTGAAACGGTGCTTATAGGTGCGGGAAATCTCGGAAAGGCTATTGCACTGCATATGAATTTCGAGAAAAAGGGCTGCCATCTTGCGGCTATCTTCGACAGCGATCCCGAAAAGTCGGGCGAAATAATCTCGGGGCTTTCCGTAAATCCCATGGACAAGCTGGAGGAGCTTTGCTCGGAGATAAAGCCCGCAATCGCCGTTCTCTGTATACCGAAATCCGCAGCGCAGGAGCTGGCGGACAGGCTGGTGAACCTCGGTATCAAGGGCTTCTGGAATTTCAGCCACTACGACCTAAAGCTTGATTACAGCAATATTGTGGTGGAAAATGTCCATCTCGGCGACAGTCTGCTGACGCTTACCTACGGCGTTTCGGATATGACCGACAAATAAAAATTTACCCCGTGTTTCGATTTTTGCGAAACACGGGGATTTTTTATCCTACGGGGTCAATTGCAAGATTTCCGAGATTTGAAAGGATTAGCTGCTGGGCGGTTTTGTTTATTCTCAGACTGAGATAGGGAGTTCCGTTCTGAGATATGACCTCTTCAAAGACTATTCCGTTCTGCTCGGAAATATCGGTGGGGAGATAGACAGTTTTGTTTTCCTCGTTCTTTTCCCGTCTGACGATACCAAGACCGATAAACAGCCCATACACCGCCGAAGCCGCCTTTGTAATGGAAATTTCCGAATCGCATTCATCGGAAATACGCAGAAGAAACTCGGAAATGCTCAGCTTTTCATCGTAAACCGAAAGCTTATCCCTTGCAAAATAAAGCTTTGAAAGCTCATATTGAAGCTCCGCTGCGGTATTCAAAACCCGCTCTGAAAGCCCCTTTGAATAGATGCAGTCCGCAGCACCCTTTTCTGCTCCCATACTTTCTTCAAGTCTGCGCAGCAGCTGACGCTTTTCCTTGTCCGACACAACGTCAACCTTTTCGGTTGACCCATCTGTTTCATTCTGATAGTCGGCTATTACCTGCAAAAAGCGGTTTCCGAACTGCTCCAGCTTTTTCTTTCCTATACCGGAAACGGTCAGCATCTGCTCCAATGTCTTGGGACGTATCCTGCAAATTCCAAAAAGCGTCGCATTTGAGAAAACCATGTATGGCGGTATATTAAGCTCTCTGGCTATATCGCTCCGCTCGTCTTTAAGAAGGTGCATAAGCTTTTCGTCCACAGCATATCTTTGAACCGATACAGAAGGTTCGCTTCTGCGTTCCGTTCCCGCCGATATTTTGTCTTTCGGTATCATTACCTCAAATTTTTCCCGATTTTTCAGAAAGCTCATACCCTTTGGCGTTACCGAAAGAATCTTGTACTCGTCGGGCGAAACGGCAATAAATCCGCTGTCCTCCAGCAGTGAGAAATAAAAGTTTAAGGTATCTCGGGGAACATTTTTCATCAGCCCAAAAACCGAAAGCTTGTCAAACTCCCTTTGCGTCACCTTCTGCGAACGTGAACCTCTCAGCACGTCCTTGTTCATCGCCGCACCGAAACGCTGTCCCGTTCGGCATATACAGGACAGTATCATCTGTGCGGGGACGGTCAGGTCGGTTTTCTCCATATCGCCCGAGCAATTGGAGCAGTTTCCGCAGTTGTCGGGAGCTGCTTCACCAAAATAGTTCAGTATGTACCGCCGCAGACACTTTGATGTGCCTGCATAATCCGCCATCACATTCAGCCGCTTCAAGGCACGTTCGTAAACCGTCTGCGCTTCCTCGGGGGAAAGCTCGGGATTGCTGTCCCTTGATGATTCTATCAGATATTTCGCCGTCATAATATCCTGCGGTGAATAAAGCATAACACATTCGGCAGGCGAACCGTCACGTCCCGCACGTCCCGCCTCCTGATAATAGCTTTCTATGTCCTTCGGCATATTGTAATGGACGACGTAAGCAACATCGGGCTTGTCAATTCCCATTCCAAAGGCGTTTGTGGCAACGATTATCCGTATTCTGTCATAAATAAAGTCCTCCTGGGACTGCCTGCGCTCCCCATCACTAAGACCTGCATGATACCTTGCCGCCGAATAGCCGTCCTTTTGCAGCCGCTCGCAGACCTCTTCAACATTTTTTCGGGAACTGCAATAGACGATACCGCAGCTGTCGGGATAACGGGAAATTACCTCCCGCAGCTCGCCATATTTTTCGGACGGACGGGCATGACGCACCTCAAAGCGGAGATTTTCCCTGTCAAAGCCCGTGGTAAGGCAGAACGGCTCATTCAGCCTAAGTGCCGAAATAACGTCCCGCTTGACAATATCCGTAGCAGTCGCCGTAAACGCCGCCACCGTGGGACGTTTCGGCAGCTTGTCTATGAAATCCGCGATTTTCAGATAGCCGGGACGGAAATCCTGTCCCCACTGAGAAACGCAGTGCGCCTCGTCCACCGTAACAAGGGTAATGTCCAGATGAGAGCAAGCCTCCAAAAAGCTTGGCATTTCCAGACGCTCGGGGGCAACGTAGATGATTTTGTACATACCCTGCCGCATATTCCCCTCAGCCCTGTTCATCTGCGCAAAGGTCAGTGAGCTGTTGAGATACGCCGCCCTTATCCCCGACTGAACAAGTGCCGTGACCTGGTCCTTCATAAGGGAGATAAGCGGCGAAATAACGATAGAAACGCCCTCCGACATAAGCGCAGGCAGCTGGTAGCAGATGGATTTTCCCGCACCCGTGGGCATTACCGCCATAACGTCCCGACCCGACAAAATAGCGTCGATTATCTGCTCCTGACCTTCACGGAAGCTGTCATATCCAAAATAGCTTTTCAGAGCGGCAAGCTTTTGATTTTCTTCCATATTTCTCCCCCATTACACTCTGCATTTCATAAATCTGTAAACAAATCGTCCGAAAGCCGACTTTTCCTTGTAAATGTTCATAGCAGCTTTCTCCGCCACAGATACCGCCAAGGCAAGCTCCTCAGCTGTCAGACCGTCCCGTGAATAGCCTGCTTTCAGGACTGCGGAAGTTATTTTCTCCGCCGCACCGTCAAGCTGAGGATATTCTCCGTCAAGGCGTTTGGCTTCTTTTTCGGAAATATGCTTTTCGGAAATGTGAACTCCTAAGTCCCTAAGCAGCCTTCGGAAATATCTCTCCGCAAAGCGAATTCCCTTACCGTCTTTGAGAAGGGCAAATCTCCGCTTTCTTACCGATTTAACAAGGTAATATCTCCCGAAAAATACGGCGGGAACGGCAAGAACTATTCCAATGATCGAAAGCAGGGTTTTCAGCTGGATAAGTGCCTTCCCTCCGCTGCCGTTTTCCGTACCGATAATGGGACGACGTTCCGTAACTTCCGTTTCGGTATGGGGCTTTTCGTTCACGGTGGGCTTTGCGGGAGTTGTGACGGTCATTTGCGTTTCGGTTTGAACAGTAGTGGTTTCCGTCTGAGTAGTTTCCGTGACCATACCGTCCACATATGACGCATTATAGCCCTTTGTCGCTTCAATGGGGTACCAGCCGAAGCCGTCCACATATACCTCCGCCCAAGCGTGCGCCCTGTCGTCAAGGACGGTAACGCTGTCACGGCTGCCCAGCCTTGCGGCGGGTGAATAGTCCTCGGGCTTGATGATAAAGCCCTCGCAGTACCGTGCGGGAATGCCTTTATATCTTGCAAGCAGAACGGCGGCGGTGGCATAGTGTGTGCAGCTGCCCTTTTTGTTTTTCAGAAGGAAATATTCGGCAAAATCCTCTCCCTCAGGCGTTTTTCCCGCAGACAAACTGTATTCGGTATTATCGTTCAGATAGCCGATAATATGGTTTATGACCATACCTCTGTAATAGTAATCATCGGGAGTTAATTCCATACTTGCAAAGGTATCATTGAAAACTACCTCCCCCGCCTTGAAATCATCGGGCAGGTCAAGATAGGTGTTGTGAACAAATTCACGATATGCAAGCTCGTTATCATACCACGGATTTTCCACGGAAACAAGGGAACCGTCCTTATCCTCATAGATAAATTTCGGATATTCCACGACCCCATCCCAAGGCAAATATCCCGAAAATTTCGATAAAAAATGCGCCCTCCTATAAACCGAATTCACCGCCGAACCGCTGTACTCCCTCTTTCCGCCAGATGAATAGGAACCGTCCAGAATGGGCGTAACATTTGCGTCCCGCTTGAGATTTGAGTATGGCAGATAGGCATACTTTTTCATTGCTCCGAGATTTTTCACGGTGTAATCGTAAATTCCGTCGCTTATCATTGTTGTGTAGAAAGCATTTTCCGTTATCTGCGGGAAATAGCTCTCGGAAAATCCCGCCGAAACGCTGTTGTACTTTGCCGTCTGTTCGGCGTCAAAGGGTTCCCAGCTGTTTCCCGTGTAATTTGTCCCCGTGAAGCCTTTGAGATAGACCGTGTCCTTCTGCTTAACAAGGGAAACCTCCAGCACGGGGATATGTGCATATTCCACCGTGTCAAACCGTCCCAGCTTGCCCTCGTTGATACCGCCTATCCTTGAGCTTTTCAGACCGAGTGCTTCGGAAATGTCCTCAAAAAACATCTCGGGAGTGGTGTTGTTGACATAATCCGCAAATTTTGTGCGTATATCGTCAACCTTTTCCGAACGCCGAAATCCCGACATATCCAGCCAAAGCCTTGCCGCCGAAAAGCTGAGAAACATGGCGATACAGCCCGCACAGGTGCACTGAAGCAGTGCCTTTCGCACCTTAACGTCCTCCGACTTCCGCCTGAAGGAAAATCCCGGCAGTTCGGACGACGCCGCACCCGCCCACACGGAAATAAGCAGCACAAAGCAAAGCCTGTCCGGTACCAGCCCGAAATAAAGCACCATTTCCGCAGGGGCAAAGGTGGCAAAAAACAGCAGTATCAGGTTCGGTGACGGTATCATGGAGGCGCAGACAACAGCTGCAATTATCGCCGTGCAGAAGCCGATAAACAGTTTCTCACAGCCGTTTGGCGGGAAGTTTTCGGGTATCTCGTAAAACTGCCTGTCAGCATAATCGTAATTGACGACGGAAACATATTTGTTTGCCACAGACATATAGCCGTACAGCATCTTTTCAAACCGCTCAATGCAGAAATATCCGCCGAAAATGACGGTCGCCGCAGCAGCTCCCAAGCCCGCAAACAGCCCAGCCTTCCCCTTTACAAGAGATACGGCAAAGAACAGCCCGCAGACGACAGCAGCAGTCAGAGCAGCCGTGCCAAACAGCCTGTTTAGACCAACGGCGGTCAGAAAGCAGCCGACAGAAGCCACTGTCCCCGCATATGCAAGCAGCAACCGAATTGTAGACTGAAACACTCTGTCCGAAATGCGGGGCGATGAAATTTCCGTCCCCGTTTCGACGGTTATGCCGCAGGCTGCGGACCCTCGCCTGAATTTATTTTTCATGGACTTCCTCCGAAATGACAATGATCTCCGTATTTTCGGGAATTTCAATGCTCTCCGCCGCCGACCGAGAGGTGAGTATCAGCAAGCAATCCCCTGTCCTTTCAGCTAGAACGGACGCTATTTGTGAGATGCGTTCCCCGTCCTCCGAAGCGGTCACAGCGCACAGGGGACAGTCTGCGGGAATTTCCGAAAGAAGCTCGGCAAAGCTGTCGGTGCGGGGCTTTCCGATCTCCGAATAAAGCTCGGAAAGTGCGGAAAACCAGCTGTCCTCATCTGTAACAAGGCGGCTGTTCCCCTCCGAAAAATGCAGCGCAAAGCTTGTTCCGTCCTCCAGAAATGCCGCCGATACCGAACAAAGTGCGCAGAGCATACGGTCGCATTCGGCAAGCTGTTCCTCCGTATTTCCCGAAAAAAAGCTGTCCGCAAAAAGGTACAGACGCTTGTCCGCAGGCTGAGAAAGCTCACGAACAAGCAGATTTTCGTAACGTGCGCTTAGCTTGTGGAGAATTCGGTTCTGCGGGTCGCCGTCACGGTATTCCCGAATATCGAAAATTTCCGAAGGGTCATCACCGCTGACGGAAACGGAAAATTCGGCACCGTCCGAAAGACATTCCGCCTGATTTTCCGAAATTTCATCAGTGGGAGAAAGCCTCGGCAGAACGCATATGCCGACAGGCTTTCCCAACCGCCTTTTTATCTTGAAAAGTCTGAACAAATCGTGAAAAACCGCATATTCGGGGGTGAAAATGATGTTCCCGCAATGCTCCGACATGACCGCCGCCGACGCACCGCCCGAACCGAAGGCAGGCAGCGCAATAACAGCCGACAGCCGCTTTTCACCGCCGCCGAAGCTGTTTTTCACGGAAAAATTCAGCGTGACCGACTGCGCAGGCAGAAACGAGGGATTTTTCACCCACACCCGAAAACGGATAACGCTGCCCTTTTCGCAGACTCCAGAACGGTTTTCGCAGACAACCCCCAATTTTGCGGAAAACGCCGTTATCAGGAGCATTATCAGCGAAATAAGCGGAAATATCACCACCGCCGCAAAGGTCAACAGCGACAGTGTATCCCGGTAAAGCACGTAAAACAGCCAACAGCCCAGCAGAAGTATCAGATAGAGAACTCTCATAAACGGCAGGCAAACTCCTTATTTTCCTCGGAAAGGTACTTTTTCAGCGGACATTCGGCGCATTTCGGGTTTCTTGCACGGCAGTAGTCACGTCCGAAAATAACCATTCTATGGCAGAAATCAGAGGATTTTTCGGGCGGGATAAGCTTGCGAAGCTCCTCCTCCACCTTTGGCGGCTCGGTCTTATCGGTAAGCCTTAGCCGTCCGCAGATGCGTATAAAATGCGTATCGGTGACGATGGCGGGGAGATGATGAACGTCCCCCATAATAAGGTTTGCGGTCTTTCGTCCGATACCGGGAAGGGTGGTCAGCTCCTCGATAGTTTTGGGAATTTCCCCGCCGTAACGCTCGGAAAGTGCCTTCATCATTCCCACAATGCTTTCCGCCTTTGTCTTGTAAAGTCCGCAGGGACGGACAATTTCAGCCACCTCGTCAACATTTGCATTGGCGAAAGCTTCAATGGACGTGTAACGGGCAAACAGCTCCTTTGTGACCACATTCACCCGCTCATCGGTGCATTGTGCGGACAGTCTGCCCGCTATCATCAGCTCATAGGGCTTGCTGTAAACCAGCGAGCATTTCGCATCGGGATAGATGCTTTCCAGCCCCGAAACAGCCGCCAGCGCACGCTGCTTCTTAGTCATTGCCCTTCCTCCGTTTCAGAATTTCCTTGTTGGCAGCCTCTAAGACCGCCTTGTCCTGGGGGTAATTCAGCTTTGCCATGGCGTCCTCGTAATTCAGTATCCAATGTGCACCAAGCTCTTCCTCCTGTATTTTCAGAGAATCTCCCCCGTACTGTCCCACGAAATAGACGCAGTTTTTGCGTATGCCGTTTGGCAGCGTAAACGAGTAGGCAAAGCGGAAGTTCTCCCACGGTTCAACGTTCAGCCCCGTTTCCTCCAAAACCTCACGAATGGCAGTTTCCCGCTCGGTTTCGTTCAGCTCGATATGACCCTTCGGAAAGCCTATGTGACCGCTGTCCGCATTCTGAACAAGGAGGAACTTCACCTCGCCGTTTTCCTCGGTAAAGCAGACCGTTCCGCAGGTCTTTTCGTAAAGGCAGACAGCCTCGGTATGATAAAACTGCTCCTGAAAATGGGTTTCCCTGAGCATATAAGGCTCGTAAAGAAGGGGCTTGTCCATGGTGTCACCTTCAAGATATTCCTCGGGGACTGCACACCATTTGTCCTCGTTGTCATCGCTCCTGAGAAGCACCCCCACAATAACGCCCCGACAGCTTTCAACGGGTGTATTGCAGCCCAGCATATAAACGTCCTGACACTCTCCGTCGCCTGCCACAAGCCCTTCCACATAGCCGTAATTTATGGGATAGATAATATCCTCATGCTTTGGGTGGACAGTCCCCGCAGGTCTGTCAATGGTAATATCAAAAACCTTGCCGAGATAGGAAAGGTCGCCTTTTTTTATTTGTACAGATACTGACATTTTTATTTCCTCCGAATCAGACGGGTTCGATACCCGAAATTATTGTAAGCAGCATAATTGCCATAAATACCCACACAGGTACGCTTGAAAAGAAGATGGGAACGTCCCTTCTGCGGTGATATTCCGTCCTTGCGGGCAGTCTGTCCATACCCGACCTTTTTTCCCATTTAAGGAAGATAACAGCGCAGATTATTGCAATAACGGGTATGGAAAATATCCACACGTTGAATATAGTGTTTGCAGCCATTTCGTCATACTGCTCATAGATAGCTATACATTCTATAATGGTATTTGCGGTAATGTGGCAGATAAGCGAAGGTATGATCGACTTGCTTTTTACGGTAATATATCCAAGCCATAAGCCCCCCGCAAAGCCCAGCAGAAACTGCAAAAGATTCTGATGCCACAGACCGAAAAACAGTGCCGAGGCAAAAATCGCAAACCGTGTGCTGACCTTTGACATTCTCGAAAGCAGACACCCGCGGAATAAAAGCTCCTCAAAAAGCGGTGCTGTCACCGACGAAGTGATTATGCCGAGGACAGCCATTCGCATGCTTTCCTCCTGCTCATATTCAAGTGACGGAAAGCCCAGCCCCACCGCATCAAAGCCCGTCATAATAAGACTTTGAAGGATTATGCAGGCTGCCTGTATTCCCAGAAAAATAACTACCGAAAGCAGGATAAATCCGCCCGATGTATCTCCGACAGAAAAATAGCTTTTCAGCTTTTCGCCGCCCGTAAACCGTTCGATAAGGATAACGATAATTGTGGCGATAGTGGGTGAAAAATAGGACACTATGGTATCGTAAAAGCCATAGAAATTCGGATCTCCCGACATAAGCCCCATGGAACCCCATATTCCCATCCAGACCAGCGCAACAGCCATCATAATGCCAAACGCCGCCAGAAGCAGCCAGCCGCAGCTGCTGTAAACCGACTTTATCCTCTTTTTTTCCTGCAAGGTCGGCTCATAGGGCGAAACAGGCGGGTAGTAGGGCTGATAGCCGTTGTAATTGTTGTAACCGTAATTATTCTGCATTGATATTTGTTTCCTTTCCGCTGCGGTTTTCCGAAGCAAGCCTTAGAATTTCGGCGTAAATGCCCGCCACAGCCTGATATAATTCGGGGGGTATGCCCTCGCCGATTTTCAGCATTGTAAGCAGTGCGGCGGCGGAATCGTCCCTGTAAACGGGAACTCCGCTTTCGTCGGCTAATTCGATTATCCTCTCGGCGACCTTGCCGTGTCCCGAAGCAACCACAACGGGTGCCGAATCCTTTTCGGGACTGTATTTCAGGGCAACTGCGGAGCTTTCCGCACCGCTGCGCCGCCTTTTTTCAGACCTTGACATTCAGACCACTCCTTTTTTCCTTTATGGACGGAAATACCTGTTCAAGGCTCCTGCGCTCTCTAAGCGTCGATACATTGGTTTTCTTGACCTGATAGCCGCAGGACGCCGCTATTTTGGGGATAGCCGTTTTCATGGGTGCAAACACGTTTTCCGTTCCCGACGGGCAAAGGAGCATAACATCTAGGTATTCGTTCTTTGCATATATCTCCATTTCAAATGCACCCACATTTTCAACATCAAAGCTGAGAAAGATGTGGCTGCCCGTTCCCCCGTCCCTGTCGGTGACAGTCCCCGCTGCGCCGTTGTCCGCCCACAGCTCGCCGTATGCACGGACACCCTTTGCCTCCATGGGCATGAGCATATGCAGCAGCGGCGTTTCCGCACCGGGAGTTGTAAGCATATTTTCCGCAAGGACCGCCTTGTTCATACCCGAAAGTGCCTTTAGTATGGGGTCGTCAATATTCTTCGAAAGAAAATCCGTAAAGGTTTCCATGGACGACGGCGGCTTGTAGACCGTACCGTCCTTATTGGACAACGCCTCCAGAGCTTCATTCAGCTTGTGGGCTGCGGACATTTTTATCTCCTCATTTTCAATGCTGTTGAGGATAGTGCCCAGCCTGTCCGCCAGCGCATTCAGGTCGCCGCTTTGGGAAAAGCCCTCAATCAGCTTTTCCGCCGCCGCACCGTCCGACGAGGGCAGCAGCTCGGAAAGCACGGTTTTCAGTGCTTCTTCGGGCCTTGCGGCGTCCACATTTACGTTTGAAAGGAATGCCCTGACCGTTTCGGGCTTCATATCAGAAGTATGTATGGCGGCGTTTTTGGAAAGCCTTGCAGTGACCATCGCCATTACCGTTTCCATGGAAACCTTTGCTGAGGGGTTTTCCGAAACGGCTGCTTCACTGTTTGCCGTGAGATTTTCCGATGCGTTTTGGGTGATGTTTTCCGACGGGGTTTTAGAAGCATTTTCCGCAGACGCAGCCTGAGAATTCAGATCTGCCTGCTTGTCCCCTGCGAAAATATCCGACGAAAGCAAGGCTGCCTTCAAATCCGCAGGCATGGGGCTTTTCCCGACGAAATCCGCAAAAAGCTTTGTAAATGCCGCCTTGCCCTCCTCCCCCGCTATCATGTCACGTAGATTGGAGAAAGCGTCCCTAAGCGGCTCCGAACCCGATGTAAATCTCGAAAGATTATGCTTGACGATGGGGATAATATCCCGCATTTTATCGCTGAGAAGCAGGCTCTGTGACGCATTTTCCAGCGAGGACAGGACTGCCTGCTTTATCTCGGGAAAGTTCTTCGAAGCGTCCGCCGAGGACAGGTCTGCGGCAATGTTCATAAACTGCGCCGAAAGCTGCCTGTTAGGAGCAAGCTCCTCCGCCATAAATTTCATATTCGCCGCCAGAGAATTCAGTACCTCCCGCTGAGAGCATGCCGCCGACGAGTTTTTCAGCAGACTGAAAACCGCCGACTTTAGCTCCGCAGAATCGGGATTTGCCTTTATCATATTCCGCACGGCGTCCCACATTTTCCCCTGAAACAGGGTGACGTTCTTCTGCTGGCTGACAAGGTCGTCCGCCGCAGATTCGGGAGTCTGCATTATCTCCGAGGCAAATTCCGTTACCTTGTTAAGAAGCTCCTCGTTTCCCTCGCCCTTTATCATGGACACAGTTTCCGAGCTGAGCAAAGATTTCAGGGTTTCCACCGCAGCCTTGGGGTTGTTGGTCAGCTCCTTGGCAATGTTCAGCAGATTGGAATTTTCGGAAAAATCGGAGTTTTCCTGCTTGTACTGCTCAGAACGGTCGTTGGTCTTGATTATCTTGTTCATATCCGCAAGCTCAAACACCACATCATTCTGCACGGGGGGCTGCTTGACCGAGTGAACATAGTTTTTCGGAACTATTGGGGTAGTCAGCTGTATCAGGTCTGCCATATCATCATCTCGTTCCTAAATGTAAATTTTTCTTTAATTTCTGACGTTTTTTAATCCATCATTTGGCAATCGCACTGCTATTATAAATAAAATTTGTCAAAATAACCAAATTTCGGCTTGTAAATTTTTAATGTTTATTTGTTTAATATAACATTTTGGGCTTGTAGTTATCCGAATTTTATTGTATAATATAAATATATGAACCACCGCAGCAAATATAAGCGGTCGGTATTATGCACTAAGCATACATTTCGGTTATACATTTGCAGCGCAGACGGCTCCTGCACTCGCCTACTTATATTATATAGTATTACAGCCGATTTTG
>JAEDOB010000277.1 GCA_016302225.1 Oscillospiraceae bacterium
ACCATGGCAGTCAATGCGGCAGAAAGCAAGGATATGTCCATAGCAATGCGTATCGAACCCCTTGAAGAGGTCATTGACTATCTCAACGAAACCCTGAAAACACGCCATATCGACAGGCTCAAAACAGGACTTTGCAACGTCGATGCGGGCATTGTGTTCCTCGATATGCTGATAAATCTGGAAAGAATTTCCGACCATTGCTCCAATGCAGCCGTTTATGTAATGGGAATAAATGTAAAGAAGGATTCCATCAACCGCCACGAATACATTCAGGACATTCATCAGGGCAAGGATCAAAGCTTTATGGACGCCTCCGCATTCTACAAGCAAAAGTATGCAATTGACTGAAAAAACTATTGACATTTCCGAAAATAGTGGTATAATAACTGTATAAAGGAAAACTGTGCCATAAGGAGGTTTACCTATGTATATTTCACCCATAAGTTCAATGCTAAGTTCAAGCAATTATTATACATCTAAAATATCGGGGCTGTCCGATATGCAGAGCATCGCAAAGCGTTATGAGGAGTTCAAGGCTAACAAGTCCGACCTGAAGGCTCAGTATGCGGAGCTTGCAAAGTCATGGAAAACCCAGAGTACAGCTGCCGTTTCCGACACGTATAAGCCCGACACCGTTCTGAAGACTTCCTCCGACAGCCTTAAAGCCGCTGCCGACAAGCTTACAGCAACAGGCAAAAACGCTATCGTTACCGAAAATGAGGACGGCACCTTTAACGTTGACAGAGATAAGCTTGTTTCAGCTGTTTCCGAATTTGTCAGCAGCTACAACAGCGTAAAGGAAAGAGCGGCAAAGTCTGATAATATGAGCGTTCTCGAAAAGGCATCATTTATGGTCGGATCGACCTCCGCAAACGAAAAGCTTCTCGCCAAGGTTGGAATTACCGTTAATAAGGACAATTCCCTCTCCCTTGACACGGAAGCCCTGAAAAATGCCGACGCAAGATACGTTAAATCTGTTTTCAGCGGTGCAAACTCCTATGCTTCCAGAATTTCTCTGAAAGCCGAACAGTTCTCCACCCTGTCCGAAACGCCTAAGAATACATATCAGACATACAGCGCATCGGGAATTGAGCAGTGGATAGCTGCGTATACCTCGGGTTCAAGCTTGAATATGCTTGTTTGATCACAAAATAATATTGTCCGCAGAACAAGAAAAATGTTCTGCGGACGTTTTTTATTGTCAAATTTTATTCTCAACAAACGCTTTAAGCCGCTGATAGGTTTCCTCGCTGATAACGTGCTCCACCTTGCAGGCGTCCTCCTCAGCAGTGACCTGATTCACCCCGAGAATTTCGGTGAAAAACCGGTTGATAAGCCGATGGCGGTCGTAAACCTCGCCCGCCTTTTTCAGCCCCGACTTGGTAAGCTTTATCTGTCCGTCAGGCTCAACGGTAATGTAGCCGTTTTCCTTTAAAATGCCCATGGCACGGCTGACACTTGGTTTTGAATAGCCCAGTTCTGCGGCAATATCGACCGAGCGGACATATTTTGTGCGTTCATCAAGTATGAGTATGGTTTCCAGATAATCCTCGCCCGATTCGTAAATATTTTTCTGCAAAACTGAGCCCTCCTTTTATCATATAGAAGCAACAAATCTGTCAAATGCCGATGCGCCCTCGTTATTTCGCTTGTAAACGCCTGCGTCCTCAAGGACCTGTGCAAACACCTTGCCCACCTCGTCCTTGATAACGTCGTTCACATTTTCGGCGGTTATTTCACGGCGGGAAACAAACTCCTCCGCCCAATCTGCGTGCTTTTCCAGCTCGGGAACACGGCGCACAGCGTCCACACCCTTTGTGATAAGGGTTTCGGCAAGCAGCTCCATTTCCAATTTCAGACGTGCGGGAAGAACAGCCAGTCCCATTACCTCAATAAGCCCGATGTTTTCCTTCTTTATGTGATGCAGCTTTGCATGAGGGTGGAAAACGCCCAGCGGGTGCTCCTCGGTGGTAAGGTTGTTTCTGAGAACAAGGTCAAGCTCGTATTTATCGCCGTTCATTCGTGCAATGGGCGTGATGGTGTTGTGGGGCTCGCCGTCTGTTTCGGCAAAAATTCCCACAGCTTCATCGGAATATGCCCGCCATTTGGTAAGTATCTTGTCCGCAAGCTCAACAAGCCTTTCGGAAACCGTTCCCGACAGACGAATGACCGACATAGGCCACTTTACCCTTCCGACCTCCACGTCCTCAAAGCCCTTGACGGTGTAGCTTCTCTCAACAGGAGCCTTCGCCATGGCAAAGGTGTAATGTCCGCCTTGGAAATGCTCGTGCGCAAGTATGGAACCGCCAACGATTGGAAGATCCGCATTTGAGCCGATAAAATAGTGCGGGAACAGCTTCACAAAATCAAACAGCTTGCAGAACGCCGCCTTGTCTATCTTCATGGGAACGTGCTTCGTGTTCAGCAGAATACAATGCTCGTTGTAATAAACGTAGGGCGAATACTGCATTGCCCAGGGCTCGCCGTTGATTGTCAGGGGGATTATGCGGTGATTTTGTCTTGCGGGGTGGTTAATTCGTCCGCTGTAACCCACATTTTCGGCGCAAAGCAGGCACTTGGGATAGCCCGTCTGCTTGGCATTTTTCGCAGCGGCAATTGCCTTCGGGTCCTTTTCGGGCTTGGACAGATTGACAGTAATGTCCAGCTCGCCATACTCGGTGGCAGACTTCCACTTCATATCCCTTGCAATGCGGTAGCGGCGGATATAGTCGCTGTCGCAGCTGAGCTTGTAGTAATAGTCTGTTGCCTCAACAGGTGATTTTTCGTAAAGATCAAAGAACTTTTTTGTGACCTCGGAAGGCTTTGAAACCATAACGCTCATAAGCTTTGTATCAAACAGATCTCTGTAAGCCACGCTGTTTTCGGGGACGATGCCCTTTTCGCAAGCATAGTCCAGCAGGTTTTTCAGAATGTCCTCCAGCTCGGAAACCTCCGCTTGCGCCCC
>JAEDOB010000278.1 GCA_016302225.1 Oscillospiraceae bacterium
AACATCGGATTTTTTAAGGATATGCAGTAGATCGCAAATATAACTAAGCTTTCTCTTGACGAGGTAAAGGAGCTGCTGGAAGAAAAACCAGCATAAGCTGATAATGAGCATAAGGCAAGCTTTGGTTTGCTTTATGCTCATTTTGGAATACCCGACAGATAAAAAAGTCCCCCGCCGAGGGGTATACGGCAGGGGCGAAAAATATGATATAGGATTAGGGTTTCGGCGAAGATACCGGGGTGTGTATGCAACGCCGTGATTACCCGCCTGTCGGGGTAAACAGGACGGATAAATAAGTTTGGGGGTGTACCATTTCCTTGGTACAAGTATATAATAACAGTGCTTTGTGTGAAAAATGTGATAAGTAACTGAAATGAAAATGAAACAATTGACAAGCCTTCGAAAACTGAAATATTCGCAATATTCGGGAACCGCTGATTAAAGTCGACAATTTGTTTTTTCGGCTGTCCCGGTATATGATACTGCTCAAAAGCATTGGATTCATGGAGGATACATAAATGATTGATCCGGGTCAGGTATTAAATGATACGTATGAAATAACCGAGCGCCTTGGCTCAGGCGGCGGCGGAATAATCTATAAAGCCTATCATAAGCGAATGCGTAAATTTGTGGCGATAAAGCTCATAAAAGACGACATAAAAGGCGAACTGCGCAACCGTTCCGAGGTAGATGTGCTGAAAAATTTGAAAAACGATTACCTTCCGCAGGTCATTGATTTTGTCGAGGACGGAAACGATGTTTATACCGTTATGGAATTTATCGAAGGAAAAAATTTCAAGCAGCTTATCGGAGAAGGCAGAACCTTTACCGAAGCACAGGTACGCAAATATGCTCTGCAGCTTTGCGCCGCCGTAAAATATCTGCACAGTCAGTTTCCGCCCATTATCCACAGCGATATTAAGCCTGCCAATATTATGCTGACACCGCAGGACGATATTTGCCTGATAGATTTCAACATCAGCACTATTGCCGATAAAGGCATTGCCAATGCGCAGGGCGGTTCTCAGTATTTTGGTGCGCCCGAACAGTTTAAATGCCTTGTAAATATCCCCGAGGTCATTGACGAGTTCCACGAGGAAACACGGTTTTTGAGCGAAGCCGAAGAAACGGTGTATTCGGGCGAAAATGATGAAACAGAGCTGATCTCCCATACTTATCCTCCCGCAGACAACTGCGTTTCAAAGCAGAAAACAAAGAATATCGGAAAAGCATATATTGATGTCCGCACAGATATTTACGGAATAGGCACTTCTCTTTACTATATACTTACAGGACGTATTCCCCAATGCGGCAGACCCGATTTCCGAGGGATAGATGTGTCCTCTCATATGCGTGATGTAATTTCAAAGGCTATGAGTGCCGATCCGAATTCAAGATACAGAAACACTGCTGAAATGGAGGCTGAGCTTTCCGGGAAAAAGAGGGCTGTCCCTGTCAAGGCATTTGCGGCAGCCGCAGCGGCTGTTTTGTGCATTGCTGTGATAGTCGGGATAAGTTTTCGAGGAAATAACGACAGCGTTTCGACAATAGCTGCAGATACTTCTGTTTCGGAAGTTGACAATGTATCGGAATTGCCCGCATTTTCGTCCGAAACGAAAGCTGCCGCCGAGGAAACCACCGTCCATGAAACCGTTTCGGAAACTCAGACCGAACAGGAATACGGTATTCTGGAATATCACCCCAACGGCAAGATCAAATGTGAAAAGCTAAAGCCCGACAGCGAAGGAAACTATCAGCTGATGTGGTATGAACCAAATGGCGCAAAGGATATTATCGAATACTACAACAGCGACGACGAATTTATGCTTGTTACCATATATTTTACCGACAAAACATCTGCAAGCTGCGTGCCCGAAATAACGGAAAACGGATACATAATAACCGTTGAATATGACAGCACCGATTATCCGTACCTTAAATATATAAAAAGAAATGACCGCACGACCGAAGCTGTGATATACTGTGACGCAAATAAAAATGAGCTGCTCCGCATGACCTATACTATCGAATATTATGATGACGGCAGTCATAAAATAACCTGGTATGATCAGGACGGTCAAATATCCCAGATCGTCACATACTATCTCGACGGCTCACAAACTGCGGATTTTTTCAGAAACGGAGAAAGGTATAAAACTCAGACCTTAGACAGCAGCGGAAAGCTTATTGAGAATATTGATTATGATGCAAGCGGAAATGTGATAACAGCTCAATAATCAGTATTTTCTCAAAACAGTTGACATTATCCCATCACTGTGATAAAATAAAAAAAGAATTATGCGCCCGAAAGGAAGTATTAAAATGTCAATTCAAAAACTATCCCCCGCATTTAAGGATTATATCTGGGGCGGAACACGTCTGCGCACCGATTTCGGAAAAAAATGCGATTTCGACAAGGTAGCCGAAAGCTGGGAGCTGTCCTGCCATAAGGACGGCGCAAGCGTTATCAGCGGCGGCGAATATGACGGTCTGACCCTTGCGGAATATATCGAAAAAAAGGGCAAAGCCGTTCTGGGAACAGACTGCGATAAGTTTGAGAACTTCCCTATCCTTATCAAGCTTATTGACGCAAAGGACAACCTTTCCGTTCAGGTTCACCCCAACAATGAGTACGCTCAGCGTGTCGAGGGCGAATACGGCAAAACGGAAATGTGGTACATCGTTGACTGCGACGAGGGTGCAGAGCTGCTCTACGGTTTCAAAAAAGAGATAAGCAAGGACGAATTTGCAAAGCGTATTGCGGACAACACTCTGCTTGAGGTGACAAACTCCGTTCCCGTGAAAAAGGGCGATGTTTTCTTCATCGAAGCGGGAACTCTCCACGCTATCGGCAAGGGCATTCTTATTGCGGAAATTCAGCAAAATTCCAATACTACATACCGTATCTACGACTACGGACGTGTTGGCAAGGACGGCAAGCCCAGAG
>JAEDOB010000279.1 GCA_016302225.1 Oscillospiraceae bacterium
AGAGGGCAACCTTGATTATAACTACGATCAGCTTGACAACACCTACATCAACAAGATCCTCTCCGCCTTCGAGGGCAAATACAAGTTCGGCAACGAGCCCGATGAATACACCTTTGAGGGCTTTATCCAGTACTACGGTCAGACCGTAGGCGGCGACCTTGAATATGAGCTGGGAAGCTTCGACTCCACAAACATTATGCTTAAAAGCGTTTCCGATGCAAGAGACGAGGTAATGGGCGTAAGTATGGACGAAGAAGGCGTAAATATGATGAACTATCAGAAATGGTACAACGCCATTTCCAGAATGATATCCGCCCTTGACGAGTGCCTTGACAAGCTGATAAACGGCACGGGCAAAGTAGGACTTTGATAATAAAAGGAGCTGAATTCCAATGAGAGTCACAAACAATGCGTTCAGCGGAGCGTTTTTAAACAGCTATAACAGTCTTCTCTCAAGCTATCTGAAATCTCAGACTAAAATACTCACCCAGAGAAAATACAACCGTGCCAGCGAGGACTCTTCCTCGGCAGCAAAGGCTGCTCACGTAAGAAAATCCCTTGAAAATCTTGATATCTACGATGAAAACCTCAAGACCGCAAAGGACTTTTTCTACGCAGCCGAGGACGCTCTTTACGATATCGCAGACAAGACCTATCTTAACGTAAAGACAAAAATAGTTTCCGTACAGGACACTATGAACCAGACCGAGCTTAACACCATTGCTCTTGAGCTTGAGCAGCAGGCAGAGCATATGGTGCAGGATATGAACACCGATTTCGCCACAAGGCAGATGTTCGGCTCCGCAAGCAACGACAAGACCCCTTTCACCGTTTACTCCAGAGTTGAGGTGGAAATGCCCGACGGCACAGTCAAGATATTCGGCAACGAGTACGATACCGCCGAGCTGGGCGGCGCAGCTCTCACCCCTGCAGCGGACGGCAGCTATACCGACGGCGCAGGAAATACATATACCTTTGATAAATTTTACGATGCCGACGGCAACGAGATAACCGACCTCAACGATTTTGAGGGCGAGACCTATTACAGCAGCCCCGACAAGACCGCAGCCGACACCGTAAAATTCACCGTTAACGGCAGCCCAGATTTCAGCTCTGCCCCCACCGAAAGAATAGTCTGCTTCAACGATATCCCCGTAAACCTTATGGGCGACGATCTCAAAAATGCAGTAAACGGCGGCACTATCAAGTATTACGATAAGGAAGGCAAGCTTGCCGAAACAAAAACCATAAACTGCCCCTCCGACAGCGGCGGAGCAGACGGCTTCCCGGGAACAAATCCTATTTATGTGGACATCGGGCTTGGCGTAAAATATGACGAAAACGGCACTATAAACCCTGCCACCGCTCTTGATATGGGACTTAACGGCGCTGAGATAACAGGCTGCGGCACAGATAAAGATAATGATTCCCTTAATCTCATTCAGCTTGTTTACGACGCAGCAGCCGCTCTCAGAAAGGGCGACACCGAATCGGTAAACCGCTATATCGACAAGCTTGACGAAGCAAACTCCAAGGTCCTTGACGCCATCACCACACTTGGCGTAAAGCAGAACAATATGCAGATGTACATCGACCGAAACGAGGTCTACCGCATCAACCTCTCCGAAAAGCAGAACACCATAGAGGGCGTGGACATCGAAGAGGAGATCACCAATATGAAGTCTATCGAAGCGGCATACAACGCTTCCCTTTCTCTCGGTTCGGGCATTATCCCCAAGAGCATTTTTGACTTTGTATAATACTAATCAAAGGAGGACGAAGTTATGGATCAGCTTCTTAATATCACATCTATCCCAATAAATGTGGAAATAAACGTTACCCGTGCGGAGCTGAAGCTTGACACTCCCGCTCCCACAGTTCAGGTAACCAAAAGCCCGGGAGGAATGCAGATAACCGCAGACCCCATTCAGGTGCATATCGACAACACCGCCGCAAGGGAAAGTCTGGGCTACGGTCATAAAAACATCGACACCTTCGCAAAGGACGAGGCTCAGAAGGGCATAAAGGTGGCATATCAGGCAATAGCCAACATCGTAAACGAGGGCAATGCTCTGGGAAATTTTGAAGCCACCCCCGCCTCCATTGCCGCTTCCAAGGCAAGCAGAACAATGGAGACCATAATGGAGTTTCTCCCCAAGGAGGGACCCGATATAAGCTGGTCGGGCAATACGCTCAGCATAAACTATAAGGCAGAGCAGCTGAGTATGGACTGGAACACAAGCCCCACCGCGCAGCTTGAGTTTGTTCCGGGAACCGTTGAGTTTATCGTAAACCAGCGTCCCAAGGTAGAGATCGAATATACGGGCGAGCCTATCTATTTCCCCAGAAGCGCCGCTCCCGGATTTGAGGAATGATTATGAACGATACTATCAGCAGAATAACCGTAAAAACAAGAGATTTTGACGAGATCGAGGTTTCCCCCTCCGAGATAATAACCTTCCCCCAGGGCATATTCGCATTTGAGGACTATAAGGATTATATCCTCATCTCCCCCTTAGGCAGCGGAAAATGCCCCGTGTGGCTCCAGAGCACGGAAAATCCCAACCTTTGCTTTATCCTCTTCGACCCCCTTGAGTTCTGCTCCGACTATCGTGTGACAGTAGCCGACGAGGACGTTGATGTGCTTGATATGGAGGACGATAACGACGCAAAATTCTACGTTATCGCCGTTATACCCGAAAATAATATGGAGGCAACCGTAAATCTCAAAAGCCCCATCATCATCAATACCAGAAACAACAAAGCGGCGCAGGTCATAGCCGCCGA
This sequence comes from Oscillospiraceae bacterium, assembly GCA_016302225.1. Taxonomy (GTDB): domain Bacteria; phylum Bacillota; class Clostridia; order Oscillospirales; family Ruminococcaceae; genus UMGS1889. Next base: position 2,788 of record JAEDOB010000279.1, read on the forward strand.
CGATTACCCCATAAAATTCCCCGTATTCGCCAAGAAGGAGGACTAAGATTATGCTGATAATCACCCGAAAAACGGGCGAGGGGATACATATCGGCGATGACGTTGTTGTAAACGTGGTCGAAGCGGGCAAGGACAAGGTCAGGCTGGGAATAAG
>JAEDOB010000026.1 GCA_016302225.1 Oscillospiraceae bacterium
GAAGCGGAACAACTATCAGACCGATAATATAAGCGGGTGTGAACAGCGAAACGCCCGTGAGTATCATATAGACCAGCGCAAAAAGTATAGCACCGAAGAAGATAAGTCCCGCAAGACCGTTATTCGAGAACAGTGCCCGTTCATAGTCCTTTTGTTTGAAACCCGTAATGACGTTAAACAGAATTGATATGACTATCAGCGCAACGCCTATGGCAATTGCTCCGTAAAGGATAATTTCCGTGTTTTCCAGAATTTCCAGCGGCTTATGCTGCAAACCGACAGCGTGATACAGCGGGTCAAGCAGATGCTCATAGCCGAACACACTTCCGTAAACCAGACCGAATATGGCACTTGACGCACCCAGTCTTGTCATAATGTGTCCCAGCTTTGCGCCTTTCAGCTTCCACCAGAGGAAACCGAGTAAGGCTACAACCAATCCCTGCCCCACATCGCCGAACATTATTCCGAATAGCAGCGTGTAAGACACCGCAACGAATGTGGTCGGGTTGATACCGTCATAGGACGGCAGACCATACATTTCAACGAACATTGAGAAGGGTTCGCTGAACTTGTTGTTTTTCAGCTTAACGGGGGGCTTTATCCTGCCGTCAATATCTGCGGGCTTCAGCACAATGGAAACGCCCAGAAGGTCATCAAACATTGACTTGAACCGTTCTGCGTCCTTTTCGGGAACAAATCCCACAATGTAGAATTTTCCGTTGACGATGGACGCCTTGCTTCTCAGCTCGAAATTATCATGCTCGGCTTTCAGAATGGTAAAGCAGCGGTCAAGCCTGTGACGCTCGGCAGCGATTATCTGCTCTTTTTCCGCCTTACAGCTTTCCATACATTCCTTGGCATCTTCAAGGGATTCCTTTATCATATCAATGGCATCATCGGCATTTCCCGTGAGAAACTCGGGCATTTTTACCTTTTCAAAATAGAGCGATTCAAGAATATCGTCCATTTCTGCGGCAAAGCTGTCGGGGGCAAACGCCGCTCCCCAGTAATACTCGCCGTCGTGGTCATAGTCGATGAACATAAAGGTCTTATCATCGTAATAAGGCAGCTTCTGATAGCTTTCCGACGGCATTTTTCCGAATCGGACGGTAATATGCTCGCAGGAATTTATCTTTTCGATATCAACATTCAAGCCCTTCAAATGATTTAGCTGAATGAGGGCACTCTCTCCCTCGGACACTCCTTCGGAAGCCTTTTTCATACGTTCTGTGGCATCTGCAAGCTTTTCCGACAAGCCTCTGATATAGTTTGTCATAGCAATAACGCTGTCCTCGGAATAATCGGTGCCTTCCTCGGTAACAAGCTCAATACCGTTGGCTGCCGCCAGCTCGGTAAGCTGTTTCAGCGGAAGAAGATAAGGGTTGTCCTCACGCAGAGAGGAAAAGCCCTGACCCGAACCTGCGATCTTTCCTGCGGATTCTATATGAAAGCATCCGCTGTCACTGCATCGTATCAGCACGGCGTCAAGGTCCTTGACAAGCCCCGCAATATTTACGAGCTGCATTTTTTCAATTGACATTCCTGTCACCCCTTTATATAAAAGTGTTGACTGATGCTTATATGACTATCAGCGATTCAATTCTCTTGGGATCTGCCTGATAGCGTATTCCTTCGATAATGCTTATTATGTTGTTTACCTCTGTTTCCAGAAGATACATAAACGCATATAAACAGGACGAAGTGTCGATAGAACGGCACATTACCGCCTTTGCGTAACGGTAGCGCATACGTCTGACACTCATCTCAAGGTCGTTCGTGTCAATACCGTTTTCAGCCATCTGTCTGCCGTAAACGGTCTTGGAGAATCGGCTGATAAAGCTGTCCCCATCGGGTGCGGAGTAAAGTTCGTACTGCTTTGCCTGAGATAATCTTCCGTAAAACGGCAGCATATCCTTTTCAATTTCCGCAGCGGACATTCCGAAAAACTTTTTCATTCGGTAGGAATTTATGATGTTCATAAAATCTATCTGTGTCTTTATCTGCTTCTCGATCTCGTCCGCAGAATCCTTATCGGCAGACTTTCTGATAGCAGCCAGCAGCCACTTGAAATAATATGTTCTGAGAGCCACCTCAATATCCGTAAACTTAGGCTTCACACCCGCAGCAGGGATATAGTCTTTCAGAACGGCATAATAAGGCGTCGGTTTCAAAAATTCCAGCAGCTCGCCGTAATCTCTGATTTTTGCAAGAGCAATATAGTCAAATGAGGAATACTCGTTCATATAGCTGGGCATTGTGGAGATATAATCATCTCCCGAACCCGCATTTATATGCCTCATAAGGCTGAGTATCTCCGTTACCTCCGACTCAACGATAACATAACGGTAGAACTCAATTCCCGATTCAAAAAGCTGCTCAAACTTGCAGAGCCGCTTGTATTCCTCGAAACGATTTCGCCTTATAAGCACCTCAAGCATACCTCGGTGAATGGTGTTCGTGTCTATCTGAGCAAGCGTTTTTCCGTAATGTGTGCTGCGTTTGAGATACTCCGCAGCGTCGGTCACATCGGAGCAGCGAAGAAGCTCGTGATAGTTCTCCGAGGTCAGACATTTACCGTAGACTGCCCGAATTTTCGCCTGAGTTGCATAGCCCTTTTTAGCCATTTGAACCACCGCCGATTATGCAGTTGTAGATCTCGTTTTCCCAGGCTACATGGTTCTTTTCAAAGACCTCGTTGAGCCTTGCGATCTCCTTGTCACGCTCGGCGGCAACAGCGGCAGACTTGCGGTCAGCCTCCGCACGTTCATTATCCTCAATGGCTTTCAGGCGCTTGTCCGCTTCGGTGATACATTCGGAAACTATGCGTTCCTCCTCGGCTCTTGCGTCAGCGATTATCCGGTTGCGCTTTGCCTCGGCTTCGGTAAGTCTGCGCTTTGCCTCGGAGTCGATATTCAAAATACTGTTGATAACGTTATCCATTAGCTTCGTCCTCCGGTAACTGTAACAGCTAAAGCCGCAGACAAATTGTGCTGTCCTGCGGCAAAAGCAGTGAAATATCTTAGTTTTTCAAGCTGTGCAGAGGAGCGGGTATCTGTCCGCCTCTTGCAATAAACTTTGAGGGTGAGTTGGTGTTTACCTTCATAACGGGACCCTTTCCGAAAAGTCCGCCCCAGTCGAGAACGTCCCCTTCCTTCATGCCGATAGCGGGGATAACTCTGACAGCTGTGGTCTTGTTGTTGACCATACCGATAGCAGCTTCGTCTGCGATCATAGCGGCAATAACGTCTGCAGTGGTATCTCCGGGGATAACTATCATATCCAGACCGACGGAGCATACAGCGGTCATTGCCTCCAGCTTTTCGATGGACAGCGCACCGCACTCAGCCGCAGCGATCATACCTGCGTCCTCGGAAACGGGGATAAATGCGCCCGAAAGTCCGCCTATTCTGGAGCAAGCCATTACGCCGCCCTTTTTAACGGCATCGTTGAGCATTGCCAGAGCAGCGGTAGTTCCGCAGGCACCGCAGCGTTCAAGACCGACCTCTTCAAGAATATGCGCAACGGAATCTCCGACTGCGGGAGTAGGCGCAAGTGACAGGTCAACGATACCGAAAGGCACGCCCAATCTCTTGGAAGCAGTAACGCCCACCAGCTGACCCACTCTTGTTATCTTATATGCAGTTTTCTTAATAATATCGGCAATTTCGGAAATATTCGCATCGGGATATTTTGACAGCGCAGAGCGTACAACTCCCGGTCCCGAAACACCGACGTTGATAATGCAGTCAGGCTCGCCGACGCCGTGGAATGCGCCCGCCATAAACGGATTATCGTCAACAGCATTGCAGAAAACAACCAGCTTTGCAGCACCGAAACACTGATCATCAACGGTCTTTTCTGCGGCTTCTCTTACAATTCTTCCCATAATGCGGCAGGCATCAAGGTTGATACCCGTCTTTGTGGAACCGATATTTACGGAAGAACAAACGCAGCTCGTAGAAGCCAGTGCCTCGGGAATGGAGTTGATAAGACGTTCATCTCCCGCAGAAAAGCCCTTCTGAACAAGTGCGGAATATCCTCCGATAAGGTTTACGCCAACAGCCTTTGCCGCCTTCTCCATAGTAAGCGCAAACTTCACGGGAGAAGCGTTGCAGGCAGCGGAAACGATAGCGATAGGCGTTACCGACAGCCTTTTATTGATAATGGGAATACCATATTCCTTCTCTATCCCCTCGCCCACCGAAACAAGCTTTTCGGCGCAGCGGGTTATTTTCTCGTAGACCTTTTCGCAGGCTCTGTCAATGTCCGTGTCGATACAGTCCAGCAGAGAAATTCCCATAGTAATAGTACGAATATCCAGACATTCGTCCTGAATCATACGAATGGTTTCCAGAATGTCATAAGCGTTGATCATATAAAAAATCCTCCGAGATCATTCGATCAGATGTGGTGCATACAGTTGAAAATATCCTCGTGCATAGCGTGTATCTTCAGGCAGTTTTCCTCGCCCATTTTTGTGAAACGGTCTGCAAGCACGGTAAAATCGGCGTTTATCCTTGAAATATCCACCAGCATTATCATAGCGAACATATCCTGCAGTACCGACTGTGTTACCTCGATAACGTTTGCGTTGTACTCAGCGCATACGCCTGCGACCTTTGCGAGTATGCCTACGGTATCCTTTCCGATTACGGTAATGATTGCTCTCATTATAATAGTACCTCCAAAACGGTAGTTTTGCGCAATTTTGCACTTATTTATATATTAACATATTTTATAAAAAAATAATATCGTCAAATTGAACAATTCTATATATCTTTTTAGCAAAATTTATTGCAGATTTATGATTTTGATAATTCACAGTTGTTTCTCAGTAAAGTACCGACAATTTCTCAGGAAATAATTCAGCAAATATTAACAAAAACCGACAATTTACTTTGTTAATATGTGATATACTAACCTTATGAAAGGAGCGCATTATATGAATATCATAGATCTGCATACCCACACAAAAAATTCCCCCGACGGCAGCGATACAGTTGAAGCCATGGTTGAAAAGGCAAAAACGCTTGGACTTTCCGCCTACGCCATCACCGACCACTGCGAGGTAAACCGCTTCTATCCCCTTGAACATTACAATATTGCACAGCCGAAGGAATACGATACCTACGACTTTGAAAAGGATTTTTACATATCAATGGAGGAAAATACCGCCATTAAGGAATGTCTTGGAAACAGCCTGAAATTTCTCTGCGGAATTGAGCTGGGACAGGCACCCTACGATTATTCCATTGCCGAAAAGGTCGTTTCGGACAGGCGGCTGGACTTTGTTATCGGCTCTATCCATCAGATAATCGGTGAGGACGATTTTGCGTTTATCAGCTACGAAAATGCAGACGCTATCCCGCAGCTTCTGGAAAAATATTATACCGAGGTTCTGGAGCTTTGCCGCTGGAACAGGTTTGACGTTTTGGGACACCTTACCTATCCCCTGCGGTACATCGTGGGAAATTCGGGAATTCCCGTGGACATGAAGCCCTATGAGGAGCTTATCGCCGAAAGCTTCAAGACACTTATCTCCAACGGCAAGGGCATTGAGATAAACACCTCGGGACTTCGCCAGAAATACGGCAAGACCTTCCCCGACCTGTCCTACCTTAAACTGTATAAGGACTTAGGCGGCGAAATTCTCACTGTCGGCTCGGACGCTCACTGCACCGCCGACCTTGGCAAGGGCGTCAAGGAAGGTTCGGAGCTTGCGCTTGCTGCGGGATTTAAGAGGATTTGCTATTTTGAGGGAAGAAAGCCTGTATTTGTAAATATCTGACCGCACCTATCCCACCAAACAAAAGATAACACGCTTCCGTCAAACAAACGAAAGCGTGTTTTTTGTTTAGATTGTGTTTTATTTAGTCCCCTTAAACTGCAGCACCATATCCTGCAGCGTTCTAGCCTGACTGCTCAGCTCCTCGCTTGAAGCAGCACTTTCCTCGGCAGTAGAAGCGGTAAATCTCACTACCTCCTCAATGGAAGTGATCTTGTCGGAAACAGCCTTTACCTCCTCAGCCTGAACCTCGGACGCCTTGGAAATACCCGTGATAAGACTGTTTACACGCTCAACGCCCTCGGAAACGACTTTAAGCGCCTCGTCCGTTTCGGCAGCAAGCCTTGTTCCCTTTTCAACGGCAATTCCCGTGCTGTTTATGAGATCGCCGGTGTTCTTAACAGCTTCGGCAGACTTGGACGCAAGGTTTCTTACCTCGTCCGCAACGACTGCAAAGCCCTTGCCTGCGTCGCCCGCTCTTGCAGCCTCGACTGCCGCATTAAGCGCAAGGATATTTGTCTGGAACGCAATATCATCAATTGCTGCGATTATCTTTACGATCTCCTGAGCCTTTTCGTCAATGTCCCTCATAGACTCCATCAGCTCGGTCATACGCTTGTTGCACTCAACAACATTTTCCGATGTAACAAAGGAACGCTTCTGAGCATCCTCCGCAGCCTTGGCGTTCGCCTCGATCTGCTTAACAAGCGACTGGATAAGCTCGGTAAGCTCGTCAATAGTCCTGGACTGCTCATTTACGCCGCCTGCAAGAGAATTTGATGTTTCCGCAACATTTCCCGAACCGAGAGCGACCTGACTTGACGCAGTATCAATACCGCCGATAATAGTTTGCAGACTGTCGGAAATGCTGATAATTGACTGCTTTATCTCCGCAAAATCGCCCACATATTCGCCGTTAAATTCAAGATCGAAATCTCCGTGGGAAAGCTTATCCAGATTTCCCGTAATATCGTCTATATAACGGAGCCATACCGCATTGGTATCTCCCAGCTTCTCGCAAAGCTGACTGATGCTGTCCTCCGCATAATAGGAAGGAACATAGCTGAGATTGCCCTGCTCCATATTCTGAACGGCGGTTTTAAGCTCGTCCATAGGTTTGAGCAGTTTTTTCATAAGAATGCCCGTTGCAAGGCTTATTACTACCAGCGATGCCAGAAGTATGCACAGCTGAGCAATAGCAAATGTCGACATTTCGTTAATATATTCGGTTCTGTCGATAGCATAGAGATAATACCAGCCCACAGAAGAGATCTTTGACAGTATAAAGCTGGAATTTTTACCGTTATAATCCTTAGTTGTAATAACGCTGAAGCTGTCGCCTTCAAGCATTTCCACTATGCCGCTGTAACATTCCAGATCTCTGAGATTAACGGAAGTGCTTGAACCGTCCTCTAAAACATACGGCATATATTCCTCATTTTTATGTACAAGAATGTTGAAGTCATTGTCCGCAAGGATAGGATATGCTTTATCATACAGCTGAATATTTTTCGTGATCTCTGCAAGGTTATCGGCGTAAATATCTGCGCCCATAACGAACTGCAGCGTATTTCCGTCGTAATATGCCTTTGCGACAGTAACTACCAGCTTCTGAGTGTTGTTGTCAATGTAGGGAGATGTGCAGATAAACTCGCCCTTATGCGCAATAGTATCCTTGTACCAATCTCTTGCAGTAACATCAAAATCATCGGGCAGAACAAATCCGCTGGCAAATGTGGTGACCGCCTTTGAATCTACAACGTAGTAATCAATGACATGGTCGGATTTTTTGGAAGCAAGAAAGCTTTCCAGCTCACTTTTTGACTTGGTGTTCAAAAAGTCGCCGTAAATGATGGAATCCGCATAATACGAAATAACGTGCTGCTCGTCACATATCCATTCGTCAAACTCCACTGCCCTTGCCTCAAGGGTAGCCGCCACCTTGGCATTTACCTGTTTTTCCAATGTATTGCGGACAGTAAGATAGCTGCTAATCGCCATTAGCAAAAGCATAACAGCCAGCACTATCAATATGCCCACATTCAGCTTTTTATGAAATCCCATACGTTTTTTCAAGCTCATGTTCAACTCATCCTTTCTGGGACACATAACTTAGTAATAGTTATATTATAGCGTTTTTTTTCTCAAAAGTCAATATTTTCCGACCATTTTCACTAAATTTACAAAAAATGCAAAAACCGCCGCCCTGCCATTCAGCAGGCAATTTCATTGAACAAATTCTTTCGAAAAAAGCTTTTTACCGATTTCTTTATAAAAACCTTAAACTTTTTTCCGAAAACCTATTGACAAACAGCGCATAACCGTTTATACTGTTTATATAACACATTAACAGTTGTGGAAGGAGTAAAGATATATGGAATCCGTTTACATAATCAGTTATATTATTGGTCTACTGTTTTGGGAGGTGATATTTTGAAGATACTGCCAAACAGCAGCACGCCTATCTACAAGCAGATCTTGGACAGTCTTCGGGACGACATTCTGAACGGTACTCTCAAGGAGGGCGATTATCTTCCGTCCATACGAGGTCTTGCAAAGGATCTGAAAATAAGCGTTATAACCACCATGAAGGCATATGAGGAATTGTCCGAACAGGGGCTTGTCACCCCAATTCAAGGCAAGGGCTATGTAGTAAATGCCCGAAACAGCGAAATGCTTCGTGAACAGCAGCAGCGACTTGTGGAGGACAGCCTGCTTGCCGCCATTTCCACCGCCCGCACCGCAGGGATAACTTCGGACGAACTGAAAGAACTATTAAACACTTTACTGGAGGCAGACCTATGATAACCGAAAACGCTATATCCGCAAAAAATATTGAAAAAAGCTATAAAGGCTTCACCCTTGAAATTCCCGAGCTGAATATTCCGAAGGGCTTTACCACCGTTATTATCGGAAAAAACGGCAGCGGAAAGACAACCCTTCTGAACATTCTCGCCGCTCTCTATCTTGACTATTCGGGAGATGTGACCTATTTTGACAAGCTGAAAATGCCCGATGACAATTACGAGATAAAAACGTCCATTGGCTATCAGGCATCGCAGTGCTATTTTGCAAGCCATTGGACAAAGAAGGATATTTCCAAAGCCATGGCATCTTCCTTCGACAATTTCAGCAAAGAAAAATTTGACGAAATCTGCACCGAGTTTGAACTGTTTGCTCTTAAAAAGGACAAAAATAACAAAGCCATCGGACGTATCAACACATTTTCCGACGGAATGAAAATGAAGGCTATGCTTGCCTCCGTGCTTGCAAGGGACACAAAGCTGCTTATCCTCGACGAACCCGCCTCTCCTCTCGACCCCGTAATGCGTGACCGTCTTTGCGGCATTATCGGAGATTACATAGCGGACGGGAACGGCGAACACAGCGTTATCCTCTCAACCCATAACATCGCCGACACGGAAGCCATCTCCGATTACGCCATTATCATCGACAGCGGAAAAATTCTGGAACAGGGCTGGACAACCGAGCTTTCCGAGAAATATCTTATTGTCACAGGCGATCTCCCCGATTATGAAAAGGTCAGCAAAAACGCCGTTTACTGTGAGAAAAGCTCCGTCGGATTTACCGCTCTCCTGCTTTCGGAAAATGTGAATTGTCTTTCGGGCACGGACGTTTCCGAGCTGCCCGTGACACTTTCTCAGCTTAGTGTAATGCTTATGAAATCCGCAGAAAATCGGAAAGGAAGTGAAAATAATGAGCAAAAGCTTTAAATCCCTGTTTCCCGACCTGAATATAAGGCTGTTAACAATAGAACTTGCTTCACCATTTATTCTTTTCATTATTCTTCATTTTCTGATGAGTAAATCGTTCGATTCCTTAGATGAAAACCACATTTCCTCCCTATATATGTTCATCTGTTATCAAAGTGCAATTACCGTAAACTTTGCATTTGACGGCATTTCTCAAAATAAACCCAACAGAATACCGCTGATACGCACTTTGCCCGACCCGCAAAAAAATGTGAGAAATGCCATTATTGAGCTTGTAATGTCAGTTATAGCCGTTATCTGTTTCTATTGTGTAATTGCAGTTCTTTTCCCCGCATTATTTGCAAATGTCATTCCCGAACCGCCGAAAATGATACCTGTTATGATTTTCTGCACGCTGATTAATTTCGGGATATATCTGTCAATTGGTACATTTACAAACTCTTATGCAGCTCTGCTCATTACATTCATATTTTCTGCTGTAACGGAAATACCGCTGTTAATTGCCGAAACCGACGGATACTATACCCCCATGCTTATTGCAACAGCTGTTCTTGCGGCTATCTCCGTAATAGGCGGCACGGATTTTTCAATGAAAAATATCGGAAGGAGAGTTCAGAATGATTAAACGTGCAGCTTCGCTTATCTCACTGCACATGTCTATTCAGAAGCCGTGGGAAAGGATATTATGGTATATTACAGCCGCAATACTTTTCATCTTCTGGACTTTTACAAAGCTTGACGCTTACACCGACGGAGTATTTACTTCACAGTTTTTCTCGGTATTTATACCTATAATGACCTTTGAATTCTTTTATCATAATGAATCTGTCCTGATGAAAAGCTCGCCCAACTCCATACTATCTCAGGTCTATCTGCCGCCTGTTTTATGCTCGGCATTTCTGATTTTCGATGCCATTCTCACACAAATCCTGATGATGAAGACACGAATGCCCGACAGTCTGATGCTGATATTTTACAGCACACTTGCAGCAGCTGAAATGATCATTCTCCCCGCAGCCCTTCGGAAATTCAGATATGCCTTGCTGACCGGAGTAATGGTCTGGTGCGCCTGCTCAACATTCAGCAGATTTGAAGAAGCAATAGCTGTTCCCTTTGCAGGTATTATCAGCGCAGCAATTGTAATTGTCGGCTGTTTTGCAAGCATTTGTGTCGGCAAACGTTTTTTCGGATATGAACTGCATTTCGCAAATAACAGCTAAATTCTATTACAAAAAGGTTACATATTATTACAATCTGTTCCAAACCGTTGAAAAATATTTCATAAAATGGTATAATATTCAAAAATACCGCCGAAAGGAACGGATACAGTATGAAAAGAAAAATTATCGCAGCAGCACTTGCCGCACTAATGCTTTGCGGCACTGCCCTGCCCGTTTATGCAGCCAGCAAGAACCCGAAAACCACTGTTTCTCAGGTCAACGGTGAGGATAAGGAGGAACTGAAAAAGGCAATTACCGTAGTCAAACAGCGATATAAGATCCCCGATGAATACTCGGAATTTGATTACTATGATTTCGGTAATAGGTTTGAGCTTACATGGTCTGACCCGAAAAACGGAAGATCCATCTCCGCAGAAACGGACGGAACAGTTATCTATTCGCTTAACGTCAACAGCGGTAAAAAATCCGACGAGGTTCCCGCAAAATTCGGTAAGCTTTCCGACGAACAGCTGAAAGCCATTGCCGCACAGTGGATAAAAAAGCTTGACCCACAAATAAAGTATGGCATAAAAACGACCATTGACAGCCGCTATCTGTGGTCGCAGAACGTAAAGATCGTCTTCAAGCTTACATCAAACGGAGTTGCCATTGACGGTCTTAGCGGATATATCAGTCTTGACCGTGATACAGGCGACCTTGTAGATATGAGCATCTCAAATACGGACATAAAGAATCTTACCCTCATTTCCGCCGATAAGATGAAATCGGAAACGGAGCTTGCAAATATCATCAAATCAAATATGGAGCTAAATCCTTATTACCGTTACGAATATTCCGACGGAAAAGCATATGGAAAGCTTTACTATGATGTGTCCTTTAAATCGGACATAAGTATGCTGGACGCATTTACGGGAAAGCCCTCAACCATTGACAAGGACAAAGCAAAATTCGGCATAAAGGGTAATAGCAGCGAAGTATCCGCAGGAGCGGGCATTTCGAAAGATGATGATGTCGCCTGTGAAGAAGAATCCGATGCAGATTATAATTTTACCGAAAGAGAGCTTGTGGCTCTTGAACTGGACAAGTCCCTCATTCAAAAGGGAGATATTGCAAACTACCTGAAAAATGACCCCATAATAGTGTTCGACAAGGACCTTACGCTGGAATATGCCGAAATAACCGACCATTTCATTGATGAAAATGTCAAGATCGACTGCTGGGATCTGAGATACACCGCTAAAAGGAAAGGCTCCACCGTCCGACTGAATGTGCTGATGAACGCCCGCACGGGACAGATAATCACTTTCAGCAAGGACATTACCTATGACCACGATGTTCAGTTTATGGAAATGTCTGTGGAGGACGGCATAAAGCTTGCCGATAAGGCTGCCAAGCATTTTACGGGAGATGATTTTTCATCGTTCAAGCTGACAAAAAAGCCCTCCGAAAAGACCTTCAAGGGCTCGGCAGATTTTGTTTATTCCAGATATGTAAACGGCATTGAGGTCAAGGGAGATACGGTAACTGTGACCGTCCGCTCCAATAAATCGGTTTTTGCATATGAGAGCAATTACATTACCAACGCCGAATATGAGGACGCTTCAAAGCTTATTTCCGAAAGCAAGGCAAAGGAAAAAGCGGTCAAATACAATCCCCCGACCATAGCTTACGAATATTTCTTCGACAAGGACGGCAAATGCAGAAGCTATATCGTTCAAAGATACAACACGGATTTCATTATTGACGGTATTACAGGCAGACCGCAATCTACCTATTATTGGGCAAAAAGCAGCTTTTCGGGCACTCCGGAGTATTCCGATATTAAGGGTTCAGAAACAGAAAAGTATGTAACCAAGCTGGCAGATTATAATATTATTTTCACCGAAGATGAAGCCTTTGATTCTCAGCATATCATTACCGAAAAGGAATTTGCCGAGATTTTCGGTCGAATAAACAACCGCTTTGTTCCCTATTATTATGATATGCCCGAGGAGGAGCAAACCGAATACAGCGACAAATCCCCTGCCAATAATCTTTTCCTTGCAAAATTCTATGTGGACAATCTCACCGGCTGTTCCGAAGCTGCAAGGCTTAAAGGCATATACAAGAGCCCCTTTACGGATATTCCCGAAACGTATGCAGACTGCGGATATATCGCAATTGCAAAGGCTATGGGATTTGCTTCGGGAAATGGAGGAAAGTTTGAACCCGGCAAAACATACACCAGAGCAGAAGCTGCAAGACTTATCTACAATTACCTTTCGGGCAATGGCGGAAATCTTGCAATTATCCCACTTTGATGATCCTTCAATAAAAAGCGCCGCAGCACTGTGACATCTCATGGTGCTACGGCGTTTCGACTATATTTATACGAAAAAACAACCCCGCAGTTTACACTGCAGGGCTTAAAAATATACATTAAAATAAGATTACTTGATCATCTTAGCAACTTCGTCAGCGAAGTTCTCTTCCTTCTTCTCAACGCCTTCGCCTCTCTCGAAACGAACGAAGTCGGAAACGGTGATGCTGCCGCCCAGCTGCTTAGCTGCTGCTTCAACATACTTGCCAACAGTCATCTTGTCGTCCTTAACGAAAGACTGCTCAACCAGGCAGTTCTCGGAATAGTACTTGCCAACCTTGCCCTCAGCGATCTTAGCTCTAACCTGCTCGGGCTTAGAAGCCATCTTAGGATCCTCAGCCATCTGAGCCAT